>JAAUSY010000110.1 GCA_012032475.1 Chloroflexaceae bacterium | reverse complement strand
TTTGGTTCCTACCCCGCACTCCTTGCATCAGCGCTCGTGCATTCGCGTATCAAGCGCAGACAGATGGGTAGTTCCCGTATACGCTCCGTTCCATAATGCAAAACCGCAATATAGTTCAGTACTTCTATCGTGTCTTCTCTGGGGGGCGGCACAGGAAAGCCCGGCAACGAGAGTTGACCAGCTTCATACGCATAGAGATCAATGATGCCGGTTTCGGTTCCTTCAATACGAGATGAAAGGACCGCTTCCCTCCGAACAAACGGCCTGATAAGCAGTTGAGGATTCAGCATCGTGCGACCCAGACCCGCCAGTTCTCCTAATGCCCGATCCGCTTCAGAGAGTATCTTGATAAATGCGGTATCGAAGGTAAGGGCAGGCGGCAAAGGATGTGGGTCGAAGGCCCAATAGTCAATATCGTCATGCTGAGACGATATCAGCTTTCCAGATGGGCTATGCTTGAAACGTTCGCTATCCATACTCTTTGCTCCAGATAATCTCGTTGTCCTTGTTCAATGCCCACCAGTATACTCCCTATTGAAAATCCTGCACCATACGGGACTGTTCGTTGCTTTATCTGGACATCAACCTATGACAGTTCTATCCACAGTGACCAGGGAGTACGCATGGAGAAGAAAACGAACAGGCTGGAACCACTCCTGCTGAAGGTCAGCGAGGCCGCGCAACTCCTCAACATCTCTCGTGCTAAGATGTATGACTTGATCGGCAAGGGGGAAATAGTTTCCATCAAGTGTGGTCGGGTGCGACGCATCCCACGGACGGCCATTGAACAGTATATTGAAAGGCAATTGCATGAGCAAGCGGCGTAGAGGATACGGCGAAGGAAGTATCTACCAGCGAGAGGATGGTATCTGGTGCGCGTCCGTAGACCTGGGCTACATTGACGGCAAGCGAAAGCGAAAGGTCATCACGGCGAAGACGCGCAAAGAGGCTGCTGAAAAGCTCAAAGCGCTGCAAATGCAGCAACAGACCGGGGTTGACTTCACTGTCGAGCGCCAGACCGTGCAGCAGTACCTTGAGCGCTGGCTTGAACACACGGTCAAGGAGGACCGTGAGCCGAAAACATACACGTCCTACGAACAGATGGTCAGGATACATATTGTTCCTGCTATCGGGCATGTGCAGCTTGATAAGTTGTCTCCCGACCATGTGCAGCAGATGATAGCGGCCTTGAGGAGGAAAGATCATCTCTCAGATCGGACGGTGCAGGATGCGATACGCATCCTGTCCGTCGCGCTGAACCGGGCCGTGAAATTCGGCTATATTACCAGGAACGTCGCGACGCTGGTTGACACTCCGAAGGCCAGAAAGCGCCCCATTCGCATCCTTACGGTCGAAGAGGCTCAACAATTCCTTGAAGCAGTTGAAGGGCATCGGCTGGACCCACTCTACCAGGTCGCGCTTGGGTTGGGATTGAGGCAGGGGGAGATTCTTGCCCTGCACTGGTTCGACGTGGATCTCGATAAACGCCAGTTGCACATCAGGGACGCCAAGACCGAGGCAGGCGTACGGACGCTGGTGCTTCCCCAGGCGCTTGTTGAAAGCCTGAGAGCATACTGGTTGTTCCAGCTTGATAGCGAAAGGAGTGAATCCCAGGGTGGTTATGGAAATCCTGGGACATTCACAAATAAGCGTCACGATGGACACCTACAGCCACGTCTTGAGTGACGTCCAGAAGAATGCCCTGGAGGATATTGATCAGTTATTGGGCTAATGGACGGGGAAACCGACAAACAAAGAGAGATTTGTGTCAACAGTGTTGTCAAGAAGTAGGGTTATGCGAATAGATCAGAGCGATATACGGCTTTGGAAAGTGGAGCCAACGATGGGACTTGAACCCATGACCTGCTGTTTACGAAACAGCTGCTCTACCAACTGAGCTACGTTGGCATCTCACACACACAACCACCATCATTGTATTCCAAAGCCCCGCCGATGTCAAGGTCGCCTGACGTGGCCGGGCAGTTCCTCCCCCGCACCACATAGCTCCTCCAGCAACCGCGAAAAAAGTGGTATAATAGAGCCAAATGCTACCCCTGTTACCAGACGGGACAGCTTATCTCCCGACCAGCGGGAAGAACCCACAAAATTCTAGGAAAAACATTGACAAAACGCTTCTTTTCGTCTATTATAATGGTATAACTCATGGGTTCTGGTTGGCGCGAAACCATGCCGGGGCAGGTGGTACCTCACTTCGGGGAAGCATGAAAGCCACGAATGGAACGAAATAGCCCGGCGGAAGCATCGCGCCAATCAGCTTTGTGAGGGGTATTTTGGCAGAAACCAGGAAATCATCGGACCGACAACCCCCCCAGGAAGGACCGCGACAACCACCACGGCAGCGACGCCATTGGAAAGACGGGAAACAGAACGGGAACCACCAATCCGCTTCCCCATGTTCCGACATTGACGTCGGGCGCTGTCTTCGCACCCTGCGCAAAGAGCGTTCCCTCTCTATCCGAAGCCTGGCCGAAAAGAGCGGCCTGGCAGTCAACACGCTCAGCCTCATCGAAAACGGCAAAACCTCGCCCAGTGTCAGCACCCTGCAACAAATTGCCACCGTGCTCCAGGTCCCCATCACGGCCTTCTTTGAGACCGACATCCCCAGAGAACCCATCGTCTACCTGAAAGCCCGGAGCCGCCCGTGTGCCACCTTCGACCACGGCCTGCTTGAAGACCTGGGGCGAGGGATGGCCGACCGAACGCTCGAACCGCTCGTGGTCACCCTCGAACCAAACGCCGGAAGCGGGCCGCAACCCATCGTCCACACCGGCGTCGAATTTGTCTTCTGCCTGGAAGGACGCATCGTCTACACCGTCCGAGAACAAACCTATGAGCTTGAACCAGGGGACAGCCTCCTGTTCGAATCGCACCTGCCCCACACCTGGCACAACGGAACTTCAACCGTCGCCAAGGCCATCCTGGTCCTCTGCCCATCCGACGTCCGCGACAACCCCAGAAAAAAGCATTTTGCCCCGGACCCGGCCGGAGATGGAGACGGGGTATAGAAGGTCATTTATCCCTGCGGGCACCTTTGATTTGAATGGAATATCTGGAAGGGAACAAAACCATGAAAATAGCCGCAGTTTCAGAAGACGGAACCACCATCAGCCACCACTTTGGACGAGCACCCTTCTTCGTCGTCGTGACGGTCGAAGAAGGAAAGATAACCGCCCGTGAGACCCGCGAGAAAACCGGTTGCCACCCCGGTGGGCACGGTGACCATGAACATGGCGGCGACCACCATCATCACCATCACCATCACCACCATCATGGCACCCAGGGGCATGGAACAGCTCCCCACGCCCAACACCGCCATACCGGAATGGCCGCGGCCATCTCCGATTGCGAAGCGGTCCTGGCTCGTGGGATGGGCACCGGGGCCTATCAAGGTATGACCGCAAGTGGCCTTCGCCCCATCATCACCGACATCGCCACCATTGACGAAGCGGTCCAAGCCTACCTGGAAGGGCGCATCGTTGACCATATTGAACGGTTGCACTGAACCTGACCGTGGGTTCATACCAGCGACGAGTGATGAGTGACCTGGCAAAAACATGAGCGGAACGTGAGCATGACTATGACTATGAAGAACTGCCCCCGTTTGCGGAGCCTCTGGCTCCGGTTTTGCCTCATCGGGATACTAAGCCTCGTCCTGGGAACGAGTATGGGCAATGGGGGGACAGCACAGGCAGCAACGGTGTGGGCGGATCAACCAGAGCATCCCCCGGTAGTCCACGCCGTCCTGTTCTACTCCCCCACCTGCGGCCACTGCCACCAGGTCATCACCCAGGACCTGCCCCCCCTCTTCGAAAAATACGGAGACCAGTTTGAAGTCATCGGCATAGACGTATCTCAATCAGATGGGAGCGCCCTCTATCAGGCAGCGGTCGAACGATTTCACATCGAATCGCTCGGTGTTCCCCTGCTCATCATCGGTGATACCCCCCTGGTTGGCTCGGTAGCTATCCCCCAACAACTGCCTGGCCTCATCGAGCAACACCTTGCCCAGGGCGGCATAGACTGGCCGGACATCCCCGGCCTGTCCGATATCCTGGCGGAGATGCAACAAGCCGAAGCTGAAGCCAGATCGGAAACCCCCACGGCCGAACCTCCCCCCGGAGCAACCACATCGCCTGCTCCCGCCCCCACTCCCACCCCCACGGCTCAGCCGGGTGGCGAAGTCGTTGGATTGGGAGGAACCGACGGAGGAACCGGAACGTTCCCTAACTCCCCCGGTCTATGGGAACGCCTGTCCCGCGACCCGGTTGGCAACGCCCTCGCCATTCTCGTGCTCGTAGGAATGATGGGAGTGGTCGGCTCGGTTGCCGTCACCTTCCGGAGGGCGAAGGTCGCCCCCCTCCCGCCCTGGAAAACGTGGGCCATCCCCCTGCTCGCGCTGGTGGGGGCCGCGGTCGCCGGGTATCTGGCCTATGTGGAAACGGCAGAGGTAACCGCCGTCTGCGGGCCGGTGGGCGACTGTAACACCGTGCAACAGAGCGACTACGCCCGGATTTTCGGCCTGCTCCCAGTCGGCACGGTCGGACTGATCGGCTATGGGGCCATCCTGGTTGCCTGGCTCGTGGGGCAGCTGGCGCGTGGGACCCTCGCCAGTGCGGCGTGGCTCATGCTGTTCGGAATGGCGCTGGCCGGAACCCTGTTTTCCATCTATCTGACCTTCCTGGAACCATTCGTTATCGGGGCGACCTGCGCATGGTGCCTCACTTCTGCAGTCCTAATAACCGTGCTGCTATGGATCACCACCCCGCCTGGCAAGCAGGCTGCATCCTACTTTCTCCCGATAACGCAGAACCAGCAATGAGACGGGGGTTGTAAGAACTCCCGATCCCTAGCATAATGAGCCAGCCTCCCGTAAGGTATAGAACCCTGCGGGAGGTTCCTATTTGGCCTGGTCGTGATTCTACAACCAACCGAACTTGTGATACCATAGCTACGTGATAACCCCCAACCCTCAAGGCAGCACCTCGCCTTTTGAACCGAGAGGGGACAATCCGAAA
The DNA here is from genome assembly GCA_012032475.1 of Chloroflexaceae bacterium. Taxonomy (GTDB): domain Bacteria; phylum Chloroflexota; class Chloroflexia; order Chloroflexales; family Chloroflexaceae; genus JAAUSY01. The sequence goes on along the minus strand of JAAUSY010000110.1, from coordinate 10,416 downwards.
CCGACAGACAGGAGCAAGGAGCAAGGACATTGATGGGTGCATCTGAACAACGAACTGCTGAGCAAATTGCCGACGAACTCGGAGAAAAAGACCTGGCAAAGGACAAAATCATCCATATTGCCAGTCAATGCGGCCTGGAATTTATCAACGCCCTGTTCGAACAAACCATGCGGGTTGAGGAGGGCGGCGGCTTGATGGTCAAAGACCGGAGCCGCCGCCGCACGCCCGGAGGAGTGTTTTTTTACCTGGTCAAAGAACGCCTGAAAGAAGAACAGCGCTTTGAAGACCTCGACCGGCTCTTTCCGCCGCAACCGCGAGAACAGCCACAGCACCAACCACCACCGCTCGTCCCCAGGATGCGCCCGCGTCCGCGGGTGGGGGTGGGGGCGCTCCCTTCATCTCAGCCGGCTCAGCCCCAACCCCGAAGAACCGCGACGGAGTCCGCATTCCAGCAGGAAGCCAGTTCCAGGAGGATGGGACCGCTGGACCAGCACCAGGCCATCGAAACCATCCGGATGACCTTGGGCGACACCTGCTACAAGGTCAGCGCCAGTGTCGGAACCCGGACCATGACCGCCCGATTTCTCTTCCCGGATATCGCCGGGCCGCAGTATGCCCAGGTCATGGAAACCCTCAAGGCGCAGACCGGCTGGGATATTGTGGTCCACCCGCTTCCCCACCAGGGCAAACTGGCCGAAGTAGCCCGGCAGGTTCTGCCACCATCGCTGCTCATTCTGGGCGACCCCTCTATCCACCAGAATGACCGTATGGTCACGATACGCTGCCATGGCGACCTTGACGAACCTGCGTGGCTTCAGTCTCAGGAAACATTTCAAGCAACCACGGGGTGGACCCTCTGCGTCAAGCTCGTTTCCTGAAACAAACCAGACCAATCAAATCAACCAGGCCAGGCCAGGCCAGAGCAGGGGGGACAGAAACCTTGCAGCAAGGCAGGTCCCCTCCCATCCCGCACAGCAGGAGCAAGCAAGCCATGCGAATCATTCCGGGCTACCAGATGATAGAAACGCTCTACGAGAGTAGCAATTCGCTCATCTACCGATGCCGTCGTATCGAAGATGACCGGCCGGTCATTCTCAAGGTGCTCAAAGACGCCTACCCATCTCCAGAACTGATTGCCTGGTTCACGCGAGAATACGAAGTGATGCGCAGCTTGCAGGATGTCCCAGGGGTCATCACGGCGTACCGTCTGGAAACCGACCAGAACCACCGGGTCATGGTCCTGGAAGATTTTGGCGGCGAGTCCCTCCGACGCCTCGGCCTGATCGGGACCATCAGTATCGGGGATTTTCTCAAGATCGCCGTTGATATGACCGAAGCCCTGGGGGGTATCCACCAGCGGCATATCATGCACAAAGACCTGAACCCGTCGAACATTGCCCTGAACCCGGCCACCGGCGCGGTCAAGTTGATAGACTTCGGCATCGCGACGGTGCTCTCGCGAGAAAACCAGACCTTCCGCAACCCCAACGTGCTCGAAGGCACCCTGGCCTATATGTCGCCGGAGCAAACGGGCCGCATGAACCGGGCGATGGATTATCGCACCGATTTCTACTCCCTGGGGGTCACCTTCTACGAACTGCTGACCGGTCAACTGCCCTTTGTCACCGAAGACGTGCTGGAGATGGTCCACAGCCATATTGCCCGCCAGCCGGTGCCGCCCCACCACCTCAAGCCAGATATTCCCGAAGCGCTCTCGACCATCATCCTGAAACTGATGGCAAAGAACGCCGAAGACCGCTACCAATCGGCCTATGGGCTGAGCGCCGACCTGGAAGTCTGCCTGGCACAATGGGAAACGACGGAAACCATCAGGCCATTCCCGTCGGGGAAACACGACCTCTCGGACCGCTTTCTCATTCCGCAAAAGCTCTACGGGCGAGACGCCGAAGTTGCCGCGCTGCTGGCGGCCTTCGAGCGGGTGAGCCAGGGAGCCAGCGAGATGATGGTGGTGACGGGGCCGGCAGGGGTGGGAAAGTCGGCCCTGGTGCAAGAACTCTACAAACCCATTACCCACCGGCGGGGCTACTTTGTCGCCGGCAAGTTCGACCAGTTCCAGCGCGACACCCCCTATTCTGCCCTCATCCAGGCGCTGCGGGTGCTCATCCAGCACATTCTGACCGAAACCGAACGGCAAATTGCCGCCTGGCGGAAAAAACTCCTGGCCGCAGTCGGCCCCAACGGGCAGGTGATCATCGAAGTCATCCCCGAAGTTGAGTTGATTATCGGCCCCCAACCAGACCTGGTCTCGCTCGGCCCCGCCGAAAGCCGCAACCGCTTTCATCTGGTGATGCAGAATTTCATCACCGCCTTTACCCGCCCGGAACACCCGCTGACCATCTTCCTGGATGACTTGCAATGGGCCGATATCGCATCCTTGAAGCTGCTCGAACTGCTCATGACCTCTCCCTACCGCCACGACCTGTTCCTGATTGGGGCCTACCGCGACAATGAAGTCGGGGCCGGGCACCCGCTCCTGGTGACGCTGACGGCGATGACCAGTGCGGGTGCGACCATGCAAGAGCTGCCATTGCACCCGCTGGATGGGCCGGCGGTCGCCCTCCTGCTGGCCGAAACGCTCCATAGCCGCACCGAGCGCACCCGGCCCCTGGCGGACCTGCTGGTCGAGAAGACCGGCGGCAACCCCTTCTTCCTGAACGAGTTTTTGAAGTCGCTCTATGTAGATGAATTCATTTCGTTCGATTACGAGCAGGGACGCTGGCACTGGGACCTGGAGCGCATCCAGTCGCTGGAAATGACCGGCAACGTGGTCGAACTGATGGCCGGCAAGATTCAGCAACTCGCGCCACCTACGCAGGCTGTGATGAAGCTCGCCGCCTGCATTGGCAACCAGTTCGACCTGACCACGCTCTCGCTGGTCTATCACCAGTCTCCCATCATCACCGCCAGAGACCTGGGAGAAGCCTTGAGCGAAGGGTTAGTGATGCCCCTCGGAGATGCCTACAAGGTCGTGGGGTTGGAGGTAGTTGGCCTCGAACTGCCGCTGACGGCCAGCTACCAGTTTGCCCACGACCGCATTCAGCAGGCGGTCTATTCGCTCATCCCCTCGAAAGAGCAGGAGGAAATCCACTGGCGTCTCGGACAACTGCTGCTCCAGCATGTCCCGCTTGAAGCGCACGAAGAGCGCATCTTCGACATCGTGAACCACTTGAACCAGGGGTTGCCCTTCTTGCAGCGCGACGACGCGGCCCGCTGCCTCTATGAAAAATGGGACGAACTGGTGGAAATGAATCTGCTGGCCGGCAAGAAGGCCAGGGCCGCCGCCGCCTATGAGCCAGCTTTCCACTACCTCCAGACCGGGTTGAGCCTGCTGGAAAAAGACAACTGGCAGTGGCAGTATGACCAGACGCTGGAACTGCACGTTGAGGCCGCCGAAGCTGCCTACCTGAGCGGGAACTTTGCCGAGATGGAACACCTGGTTGCGGCGGTGCTGCGCAAGGCGCGAAATGTCCTGGACAAAGTCCGGGCCTACGAAATCAAAATCCGCGCCCATATTGCCCAGGGGCGGCAGGTGGAAGCCGTGCAGACGGGTATTCACGTGCTGCGGTTGCTCGATATCACCTTCCCCGCGGAGCCGACGCCTGCCGACGTGGCGCAGGGCTTGCAACACACCCAGAATGTTCTGGCCGGCAAACATATTGGCGACCTCATCAATATGCCAGAGATGACCGACCCCTCCCACCTGGCGGCCATGCGCATCCTCACCAGCACCATCAACGCGGCCTATGTCGCCACCCCCGAACTCAAAACCCTCATCACCTGCAAGATGGTGGACCTTTCAATAGGCTCTGGCTATACCGCGCTGACGGCGCACGCCTACGCCTCCTACGGGCAGCTTCTTTGCGGGGAGATGGGCGATGTTGAGGCAGGCTACCGCTTTGGGCAACTGGCGCTCTTCCTGCTCGACCGGTTCGACGCCAGGGCGCTCAAGCCACGCACGCTCATGGTGGTGAACAATTTCATCCGCCACTGGCGCGAACATGCCGCCGACACGCTGCACCCCCTGCTCGAAGCCTATCAGATTGGGATGGAAACCGGCGACCTGGAATTTGCCGCCATCGCCGTCTATGTCTATTCCAGCCTCTCTTTTTTCACCAGCAAGCCCCTGGACCGCCTCGAACAGGAGATGGCTTCATACAGCGAGGTGCTGGCGCGAATCAAGCAAAAGCGGGCCCTGGACATGAACCGTCTCTACTGGCAGGTGGTGCTGAACCTGCGAGGATCGGCCGATGACCCGCGCTTGCTCGTGGGAGCAAGCTACCACGAAGAGCCGATGCTTTTGCGCCATCACCAGGCCAACGACCGAACCGCTATCTTCTACCTCTACTTGAACAAGCTCATGCTGTGCTACCTGTTCCACGACTACGAACAAGCGGTTGCCTGTGCGACGATGGCAGCTCCCTACGCCCGCAGCGGGGTTGGTTCGCTGGCGAGCGTGCTCTTCCCCTTCTACGACTCCCTGGCGCGGCTTGCCCTCCTGGGAGAACAGAAACCCAGGCGGCAGGCCGGGACTGCCCCGTCTTCCAACCCGGCCGGCCAGCCGGAGCACGCCCCTGGCCCTGCTGGTCTGCCGGCCCCTCTGCTTGACGAGGATGAGACCCTCCGGAGGGTTGCCGCCAACCAGGAAAAAATCCAGCAGTGGTCTCGCCACGCCCCGATGAACCACCGGCACAAGTACTACCTGGTTGAGGCCGAGCGCTGCCGGGTGCAGGGGTACGACGGCGAAGCCCGTGAGTTGTATGACCAGGCGATTACGCTGGCTCAGGAGCACAAGTATGTGAACGAAGAGGCGCTGGCCTGCGAACTGGCGGCCCGCTTCTACCTGGCAAAGGGGTTGCACAAGGTGATGATGCCCTACCTGCGCGATGCCCACTATGCCTACCTCCGGTGGGGAGCGCAGGCCAAAGTTCAGGATTTAGAAACCCGCTACCCTCAGTTGCTCTTCCAGGCGGAGACCGGGCGCACGGATGTGACCAGGACGACGCGCACCACCACTCGCGTCACTACGACCACCTCCTCCCGGTCCACCACGTCCGGCCAGACACCTTCCAGCATCCTCGATTTCCCCAGTGTGATGAAGGCGTCCCAGGCCATTTCTGGCGAAATCGTTCTGGATGCGCTGCTCTCGAAGATGATGCGGGTGCTGATTGAAAACGCTGGCGCAGAGCGCGGCGTGCTCATTCTGGACAAGGCGGGGCAGTGGGTCATCGAGGCCGAGGGCACCGTTGACCGGGACGATGTGACCGTCTCCCAGTCACTTCCGCTCGAAGAAGGGCAAGATACGCTCGTTCCCACCACCATCATCAACTACGTTGCCCGCACCCGGCAGGTGGTGGTGCTCAGCGACGCCAGCGAAGAAGGCCAGTTTCCCCTGGATGCCTACCTCACCGCTCGCTCCCCGCGCTCCATCCTCTGCGCCCCGCTGCTGAACCAGGGTAAGCTCATTGGCGTGCTCTACCTGGAAAACAACCTGACCACAGGGGCCTTCACCGAAGACCGGCTGGAAGTCCTGAAGGTGCTCTCCAGCCAGGTGGCAATCTCCATCGAGAATGCCCGCCTCTACACGAACCTGGAAGCCGCGCTGAACCACCAGGTCGCCCTGACCAGTGCCTACAGCCGGTTTGTCCCACGCGAAATCCTCCAGTTTCTTGGCAAAGAGAGCATCATTCAGGTCAACCTGGGCGACCAGATTCAGCAGGACATGACCGTCCTGTTCTCCGATATTCGCGACTTCACCGCACTGTCGGAGCAGATGACCCCCCAGGAGAATTTCAACTTCATCAACGCTTATCTGGGGCGCGTCAGCCCGATTATCCGCGACCACCGCGGCTATATTGACAAATACATTGGCGATGCGATTATGGCGCTCTTCCCGGAGCAGCCTGATGATGCCATCCAGGCAGCCATTGCCATGCAGCAAGAAGTTGCGGTGTATAACCAGCACCGCGCCAACTCCGGCTACCAGCCTATCAGCATCGGTATCGGGTTACACACGGGAAACGTGATGCTCGGAACGGTGGGAGAAGCGCAGCGGATGGAGGGCACGGTCATCTCCGACACGGTCAACCTGGCCTCGCGCCTGGAGGGACTGACCAAGGTGTATGGGGTGTCCATTCTGGTGAGCGAACGTATGTTGTTCAGCCTGCACCGCCCGAACCGCTATACCTTCTATTTCCTCGACCAGGTGAAGGTCAAAGGCAAGCGCGAGCCGGTGTCAGTGTTCGAAATTCTCGATGGCAGTCCGGCGGAGGTGCTGGAACGCAAGCTCAAGACGCGCTCTGATTTTGAACATGGCCTGTTCCATTACCACGGCCAGGAATTCCACGAGGCCATTCAGAGCTTTAAGCGGGTGCTGATGGTTGACCCCGACGACCGCGCCGCGCAGCTCTATCTCCAGCGGGCAACGAATTTCATTGAATATGGGGTGCCGGTTGATTGGGAAGGGGTGGCGGCGCTGACGGAGAAGTGACTCTCGCCACCCCGCCCCCCCTGCCACCCCATCACCCCCGCTGCTCTGCTAGGGCAGACGCCACAGGCGGAAGTTGTCAAACCACACCTCGGCATCGCCGGCATCGCCGGGGAAGGCGGTCAACCCGACCTTCCCAGCGAGAAAGGCATCATCTTCATATTCAATGACCAGCACGTCGTTGACGTAGAACTGCATCCTGGCTCCCTGACGGATGACCAGAATACGGTTGGTGGCATTGCCTGGCTTGATGGCCGGGTGCTCTTCGCCGGCCATGAGAACGCCCTCGTTGTTTTGCCACTTGCGCAAAATATAGTACTCTTCGTCGGGGGAAAGATACGCACCGTAGCTGTTGCTTTCGTCCTGGATGCCAAATGACAGTCCCCCGAAGGCTCCCGTCGTCATCACGGCCATATCCACCTGGGCCATGAAGTTTTGCAGGCGGGTTTCCCACACCTCGTAGTTCCCGATGCTCCCCTCCCGGAAGGTCATTACCAGCACCCCCCCCCGAATAGCCTGGGTGCCGATGGTGTTTCCGCTGAATTCGCCAGTAAACCAGCCATTGCGGTTGTCCACGAAGTCGTCACTGGCGACGAGCTGGGCATTCAGTTCCGACGGCGACGGTGGTAGCGGTGGCGGCGTCGGGAAGGCCGTTGCGGTCGGGCGCGAAGCGGTGGTTGGTTGCGAGGTGGGCCGCGCAGTCACGGTCGGGCGGGCTGTGGGTACTACCGGGAACACCTCCTCCGTCGCCACGGGCACCGTGGGACGAACTGTCTGGTCATACGCTCCCAACACCCTCCCCGGCGACAGAGTTTCAGTCGGGGGCGCTGCGGTCGTTGCTGGCAGCGTGGCCGTGGGAGTCCGTTCGTTCTGCCCGGTCCCGCCGTTGCGGTTGTTCTCCCCTATCTGCCCAAGCACCGCCAACCCCACACACAGCAGCACCAGCACCAGCGTACACCCTCCGGCCCCCAGGCCAAGCATCAGGCCAATATTGCCTTTCTTCCGGGTTGGAGGACGGGTTGGAGCCGCAGCAGGAGGAGTGACCGGCGGAGCGGATGGCTGGCTGATGGGCACAGGGGGCACAGCACCGAGCGGCGACCCCGATGGCGAGGCGTGGGATGGAACAACCACGGTGGTCTTGAATTCCGCTTCTGGCAGTGGTTCGCGGCCCGGCGGGGTGCCGGCGGCCGAACGCAGCGCGGTGATGATTTCGCCCGCGCTGGTCGGGCGCATGTCCGGGTTGCGGGCCAGGGTGCGCATGATGATATTTTCGACCGCTGGTGATAGTCCCCGGACGACATCCCCTGGCGGGCGCGGGGAGTGGAAAATCCGTGCGGCCATCAGCGCCATCGGCGTTTCGGCCTCGAAGGGCAGCGTCCCGGTGACCATCTGGTAGAGAATGACTCCGAGCGCGTAGATATCGGTTGATGGGCCGATGGTGGGAAGCCCCTGAGCCTGTTCGGGCGACATATATTCGGGGGTTCCCATCACCATCCCCGTCACGGTCAGGCCAGAGGTTTCGCTCATGTTCCGCGCCAGACCGAAGTCTGCCAGGTACATGGCTCCGTCGGAGGTAATCATCACGTTCTGGGGCTTGATATCGCGGTGAATCACCCCGTGCTGGTGGGCATAGTCAAGGGCCGAGGCAATCGGCGTCAGCAGTTCGATGGCCCGATGGACACTCATCACCTGCTCGCGCAGCATCACGTCCCTGAGCGTTTCGCCCTTGATGTAGCGCATGGCGATATAGTGCAGGTCGGTGCCAGCCTGCCCCACTTCGTAGATTGGAATGATGGACGGATGCTCCAGCCGGGCCGCGTTCTGGGCTTCGCGGTGGAAACGGGCAACGTAGTTGGCGTCGTGGGTGAGTTCCGGCAGCAGCACTTTCACGGCGGCAATGCGGTTCAGGTTGAGTTGACGGGCCTGGTAGACCACGCCCATCCCCCCGCGCCCCAGTTCGGAAAGGATTTCGAAATGGCCGAGTGTTTGCCCAATCAGGTTCAACTGGCTCATGTGGCCCTCTTACTCGCTCAGTGTGGTACATGCATCAATGCGCCCGGCCCCCAGCAGGCCGAGAATCTCGAAATGCGGAAGGTGGTTGTGGTAGATATCGCGGCTGGCGTTGCGCTCGATGGCGCTGCGCACCTGGGCCGGACTCCAGTCGGGATGGACCGAAAAGACCAGCGCCGCCAGTGCCGACACGTAGGGGGTCGCCATTGAGGTGCCGCTCAGGTAGTCGTAGCCCTGGCTGGCTCGCTGGTCCGGTGGGAGCGCACTGCTGGTCATCTCAACCTCGTAGGTGGGCATGGTCGAAAGGATATTCTGGCCGGGCGCGGTCACTGACACCCACGGGCCCGAGTTGGAGAACGAGGCTTTCATCTCGCTCTCGTCCGAGGCTGCCACGACCATGGCATCCAGGTTTTCAATACTGACGGAGTTGGGCAGCGGCAGGTATTCGTTGCCCGCCGCCACGACCACCAGCACCCCCGAATCCTGTGCCTCGCGGATGGCCTGGTTGCTCTCAGGGGCAGCATTGATGACCAGGAAGGGGCCCCCAGGCTCATGTTAATGACCCGTGCGCCTTTCTCGACCGCATAGCGGATGCCGGCGGCAATGGCCTGGTCGGTGCCGCCATTCGGCCCAAGCACGCGGACCGGAAGAATCTGCACACCGGGGGCCAACCCCGCAATGCCCTCGGCATTGTTCAGGGTTGCGGCGATGATACCACTGACATGCGTCCCGTGTCCCTGTTCATCGCTCGGGTCCGCGTCGTTGCTGGCGAAGTCGTACCCATCGCTCCGCAGCCGCCCCACCAGGTCCGGGTGCCCCAGGTCAACCCCGGTATCAACCACCGCCACGGTCACCTGGGCACTCCCCGTGGTATGCTGCCACGCGCAAGGCGCGCCCACTCGCTCCAGCGCCCACTGCTCAGGATAGCGCGGGTCGTTCGATGCCCCCTGCCCGCGCACGACCCCGGTCAGCAGCAGCGAAACCATGAGAAGAACCGTGCCCCCAACTCCCCACATGGCGAGCATAACCCGGCGGGTCTTTGCCAGAGCTGTCATAGCCAGAGATGATTCCTGCGACATTGTGCTGCTCCTTCCTCTTTCAATCATTTTCAATGACCGGCACCACGTTGCGGATATACCAGCTTTCGTTCACCTTGACCAGGTTAAAGACCATTTCGGCGGCCTGAGAGACCGGTTCGGCCCCCTGCACCGCGAACGTCACATCGGCGGTAAACCGGACCTTTGCCTCCTGCCCGGTGTGCTCCTCCAGGGTATAGGTTTCGTTCTGATAGTCGAGTTGACCGATCAGTCCCGTCTGGGCCCGCAGTTCCGCCCCCATCCCCTGAACCGCATTCGATGGCTCGATCAGGCTCAGGAGCTTGTTGACATCTTTTGCTTGCGTGGCGGCCACAAACTCCCGGACCACCTGGACGGGAGCCTCGGTGTCTTCGGCAGCCGGCGGTTGGTCACCGCTGCCGGAGCCACCGCCGCACGCTGCCAGGAGCAGCAGCGCCATCATTCCTCCAACCAGTACCGATAGCCGTTGACGAATGGACATACGATATTCCTTTCTTTCCGTACTCATCACTCATCTCATCACCGACCTCAGTTCCCGCGCCGACTGAGCAGGAACGCGGTGAGCGCAAAACAGACCACGGCAAACGCGACCAGCACCCCCCAGGTCATCAAGAGGTGCGGCGTGGTATATTCGAACGCGTTGGGGAAGACATCGGCCTTTTCCAGTCCTCGTTCGAGAAAGGGAGCCGACTTCAGAAACCCTGGGTGATCTGGTCGGAGCTATTGCCCATGGTCACCGAGACCGCACACTGGGTCTGCACGCTGCCGTCATATTCGCGTTCGGGAGCTGGCAGAGCTGGTTGAGGTTGAAGCTCGTTCCAAAGG
>JAAUSY010000306.1 GCA_012032475.1 Chloroflexaceae bacterium | reverse complement strand
GTTCGATGTGCGCTTTGCCGAACGGCTGAACATCCTGACTGGCGACAATGGCCTGGGCAAACCTTTCTGCTAGATGTCGTCTGGTGGGCACTCACGGGCACCTGGGCTGGCGCACCGGCCTGGCCGCAGCGGGGAAATGGCAATACCAGCATCTCCTGGACCTCAAAAGGTGCGCCTCAAAAGACCAGGCAGAAAACCGCAGGCCTGGATAGCACCTATCAGGCAGGGGTATGGAATTGGGATGGCCCGGTTGAACGGGAACTGACCCTCTATGCGCGTTCTGACAACAGCTTCTCGGTGTGGGATGTTGCCCGCAGCAACCCACGAGGACCAACGAACCTGGTGGCTCCTCTGCCCGACTTGGCGTCAGCCGCGTTCCACCTTACCCCTGACGACCTCTGGAACGGGTTAGAAGCTGGTGGAAAGGTGCGCTGCAAGGGGCTGATTAGCGACTGGCTGACGTGGCAGTATATGCCGCAGCACGCCCCGGTGCCTCAGTCCCCGTTTGCACTGCTCACGCAGGTCTTGAAGCAGCTATCGCCCCATCCAGGCGAAACTATTGAGCCAGGCCAGCCGATGCGCGTTTCCATTGAAGATGTGCGCGATATCCCGACCATAGACCTGCCCTACGGCAATATCCCGATTATCTACGCCTCGGCAGGGATGAAGCGTATCATCGGGTTTGCCTACCTGCTGGTATGGGCCTGGTACGAGCATCAGCAGGCATCGTTCCTGCGTGGCGAACCGCCGACTGACCACCTGATACTGCTCATAGACGAGGTTGAGGCACACCTGCACCCGCGCTGGCAGCGTTCTATCCTCCCGGCGCTCCTCGATGTGGCTACCGCGCTCAACCCCCAGATGCACACCCAGATTATCACCACCACCCATTCGCCGCTGGTGCTTGCTTCGGTTGAACCCTTCTTTGACGTGGAGCACGACAAACTCTTCCTGTTCGACCTGCACGAGCAGACCCACGTCAACCTGCAAGAGATACCCTGGGCCAAGCAGGGCGATACCGTCAACTGGCTCGTATCAGCGGTGTTTGGGCTGAAGCAGGCCCGTTCCTGGGAAGCAGAGCAGGCTATCGAAGCAGCCGAAGCCCTGATGCGCGGAGAGCAGATGGATGGCTACCCCGAACATCTGCGAAGCACCGAGCACATCCACGCTGAACTGCTGCGCCTCCTGCCGGGGCACGACCCCTTCTGGCCGCGCTGGATCATCACCACCCAGAGGGCAGGCGCATGATACACTTCGACCCCGTCCCAGAGCCGCCGGGGTTTGACGAGGAGGTGCGCCAGCCGGGGAATGCCTGGTTGCAGCAGCACCCCGATACCGAGCGTCCCCGCGATTTCTGGTCGCCGTTCAAACCCCATCTTGAAGCTGGTTTTAGAAAGCTGTGTGGCTATACGGCTATGCTGACAACCGATGGAACCGTTGATCACTATCTGAGTTGCAAGAACTACCCTGAACTGACCTATGAATGGAGGAATTACCGCTTTGTGTCACCAAGAATCAACAGCAGCAAGCAAGACGTAGATGACCGCGTACTTGACCCATTCCAGGTTACAGATGGCTGGTTTGAGATCTTGCTGCCGTCGCTGCAACTGGTCATGACCGACGCTGTCCCTGCCGACGAATGTGAGCGGGCAACATTCACGCTTGAAAGGCTCCACTTGCGCGATGGTGAAACCGTTATCAGGCAGCGCCGCGAGTGGTACAAGCGGTATGAACAGGGAGAAATGCCCCTGGAATTGTTGGATAAATTTGCGCCCCTCATCGCACGAGCAGTCAGAAAGCAGATGGAGGCTGAAGTGGATGGGACCCATCACTGAAGTGCGATGGTGGCGGGTTACGGATGGGGCGTTGCTGACAGAACGGCTGACCGAACCAGCGCCAATGTTTAGGGAGGAGCAGCGATGACCGACGAGCTTTCCGCGAAGATAGCCCAGATTGAGGCACTGCGGGCCGTGATTGGCGATGCCGCCGCCGATGCCGCCATTGCTGCCCTTCAGCAACCCCCACCTGCCCCACCTGCCGACATAGCCCAGACCGTCAGCGGCCCAGGCGCAGTCGGCATTGTCGGGAACGTGACCGGCAGTCCCATCCAGACAACCGTCTACCTCTACGGGCAGCGCACGAAGAGCCACGAAGAACTGCTCGCGGCCTACCTCCAGCGCCAGGTGCAGCGCTGCACGGGCCTGTCGTTCCAGGGCGTGCGCGAACAGAGAGCCGACACCGACGTGCTCGCGGTCAGTCTCGACCAGGTCTACACGCAGCTCGCCACGACCGACCTGACCGAACGCGAAACCTACGAAGGCGATGCGCTCCGTGAACTCGACGGAGAAGCCTACCTCAAGGCGCACACGGGCCGCGACCTGCTGCCCTTCCAGCAGCGGCGACGGGTGCGGCCAGAGGGTCTCCCAACCCGCCAGGAGGGGATGCGCGAGATGTGGCCCGACCTGCACAGCCTCACGTCCGACACGTTCGCCCGCTCCGCGCAGGAAGCCGCACGGCTCACCTTCCTCGGCCCGCAGCTTGTCTCGGAAGCTATCGCACAGCACCCGCGCCTCGTGCTGCTTGGCGAACCAGGCAGTGGCAAGAGCACGGCGCTGCGCCACCTGGCAATGCGCCTGGCGGAAGCAGGGCTGGACGCGACGAGCGACCCCGCCGCTCACCTGGAAGGGTGGCACCGCCTGGGCGAGCAGGGCCGCCTGCTGCCCCTCTTCCTGCCGCTGCTGCCCTTCTCGCGCTTCCTCCTGGAGCGGCCTGGGCAGGCGGGCAGTGCCGACGACCTGTGGAACTACCTGGCGAGCACCCTGGAGACGAAGGGGCGGTACGAGGGGTTGGCCGCAGCCGTCCACGAGGAACTGGAGGCAGGGCGGGTGCTGCTCCTGCTGGACGGGTTGGATGAGGTGGTCGGGGCCGAGACGCGCTGCCGCGTTGTGAGCGCGGTGCAGGATTTTGCCCGTGCGTATGCCCAGGGGCGCATCGTCGTCTCCTGCCGCGTGCGAGCATACGAGGGCGAGCGCAACCAGGCGTGGCAGCTCCCTGGCTGGCCCACGGCGACCCTGGCGGACTGGACCGTCGGGCAGATGCAGCACTTTGTCAGGGCGTGGTACGCGGCTGCCGCGACCGCGAGCGGGATGGCCGACGAG
>JAAUSY010000109.1 GCA_012032475.1 Chloroflexaceae bacterium | reverse complement strand
GCCGCCAGGCGGGCAACTCGCTGCTCCGCCGCCAGGCGGGCTTGTTCCTCCGCTCGCGCCCGCTGCTCGGCGGGGCGCAACAACCGCTCCCCCGTTGCGGCATCCACCAGCGATAGGTGGCGTCCGTGCCGCTGCAACCGCAACCCTAGCTCTGTGCTCAGAACACTCCCATCAGCGCCGGGCCCGATGAGTTGGTAGGCTTTCCCCACCAACCGCAGGCCATACAACGGCGGACGCAGATACTCGCCGAGCGGGTCGAACAAGAAATACTCGGGTACGCCTAACTGCGCATACAGGTCGTACTTCTCGCGTCGGTCTTCTCTGGCCGTCTTCCGCGAGCTGATTTCGATCACCGTGCAGGGCACCCGCTGCTCAACCCACAGCTTGTAGGTGCGGCGCAGCCCTTTGTCCAACCCCTTCACCACAAAGACATCCGGCGCGACCACCTTGTCTGGCTTGCCCTCTTCGTAATACACGAACAGATTGCCCGAAATGTAGACGGTCGGATCGTCCGCAAAGTGATCCGTGAGCATCTGGATCAGGTCCATCATTTCCTGACGATGAACGTCGGTTTCAGCCATGGGTTTTCCGTCGCTTTCAGGATAGTCAACCTGGAGGGTGCGGATTGCTTCTTGCATCGCTGCTGGATTCATAGTCGGTTTTCCTTTCCTGCCATCTCTCACCCCAGATTCGGGGGAACCCTTCCACCCCGAACGCCATTCTGCACTCGTCGCGGGCTTGAGCACATGCCATCAGCCTCGCGTTTCCCCCAGTTTGCAAGTCAGGGCCCGGTTGATTGCCCGAACCATCCCCGGCCCCTCGTAGATGAACCCGGTATAGACCTGCACCAGGCTTGCCCCGGCATCGAACATACGCCAGACATCGTCGGGTGTGAAGATGCCGCCAACCCCGATAATTGGCACCTGCCCGCTCGTCTCAGTATAGATAAAGTGTACCACATGCCGGGCACGCGCTGCCAGTGGCCGCCCGCTCAACCCCCCGGCCTCGCAGCACGTGCAAGCGGTTCCCGGCCCAACCAGCGTGGTGTTGGTGGCAATGATGCCACTGACACGATGCGTGGCGCAAACCTCCAGAACCTCCCCCATGGCCTGGTCGCTCAGGTCCGGGGAGACTTTCACCAGGAGCGGAGGAGAAAGTGGACCGGTGTGCATCTCCTGACGAAGCGCCGCCAGCAGACGGTCAAGCTGGTCGTGCCCCTGGAGGGAGCGCAGGCCGGGTGTATTGGGAGAACTGACGTTCACGGTGAAGAAGTCGCCATAGGGCAGGAGGGCGCGGAGCGAGGCGCAGTAGTCGTCTACCGCCTCTTCCAGAGGAACCCGGCGCGATTTTCCCAGGCTGATACCGATAGGGATAGGGAGTGGTGGGGTTTTCTGGCGCTGGTCTGCCATTGCCAGTGCCCCATGGTTATTGAAGCCCATGCGGTTAATGAGCGCTGCGGCTCCCGGCAGGCGGAAAATGCGCGGGCGCGGATTGCCCGGCTGTGGGTGCCAGGTGACGGTGCCAATCTCCAGGAAACCGAACCCCAGAGCGGCCAGGGCCGGCAGCGCAACCCCGTCCTTGTCGAACCCCGCGGCCAGACCCACCGGGGTGGGGAAGCGCAACCCGAAGACGGTTCGTTCCAGTCCAGGGGAATATTGCCCCCACCGCTGACGGACGAGCCAGAGCAGTGCTGGTTGCTTGCTCAGGGCCACCAGCAAGGACATGACCAGGGTGTGGGCCGCTTCCGGGTCGCGCCGCGTGAGGCCGAAGAGGATTGGACGGAGGAGCGGATAGAACATCAATCGTATCAATCGTATCAATCGTATCAATCCACCGCAAACCCGGTGTGGGGGCGGATTTCCGGGGGTTTGAAGGCCAGTACAATGCGGTCTTTCGGAATACCCGCCTCCACCAGGATGTTGGCTATCGCGTCCGAGGTCCCATCGTGCTGAATCCACACCTTCCCATTGCGAATGTCAATATGGATGACGCTCCCATGGATGCGATAGTGACCATTCCACCCGGCGTGGATGAGTTCGTAGTGGTCCAGCGCCTCATCGAAAATAACTTCGATTTGCACATCGCCACGAGCGGGTTGGTACGAAGCGTATTCCTGGATGAGGTCGCGAATGATTTTTCGATACTGGTCCAGGTTCGGGGCTACGGCTGAGGTTGCGGTATCCATCTGGTAATCACCTCCTCCTGCGGCTCGAAGGCAACCAGGGCAATGGACAGGTCTTCAATGACCGGACGGGCAATCGGTTCGCTCAAGGTGCTGGAAAAGACACTGGCCGGTACCGCCAGGAAAAGTTTACGTTCGGGTTCAAATCGAGTTATCAGTGAGCGATAGAAAACATATTGCCCGATGGCCTGTTCAAGGTCGCTGATATCGGATGCTCCCCGAAAACTTTTGATTTCGACGGCTATTTTTCTGCTGTCCTTTTCGGCGGCCAGCATTTGTTCCGCACCGAGGTCAACGAACACATCCTTCTGACCAAATGACAGGGTATAGGGGTCATGCGTAATGGACCAGCCATCCTTGATGAGGGCATGTTTCACTTCACGATGATACAGGTCTCTGGCAGGCATCGCATTATCCCTCCCCCAGAAGCCACGGTGCCGAGGGTCACGGTCGTAGTGAGCGCGACGCTCCTCCCGGCATCGCTCGTCACGGATATTATACCAGACCTGGCAACCGACCAGCATCGTAATCTTGCCACACGCCACCCATCACTTGCCACCGGTCGCGGGTGCTGCGGCGGCTTCATAGGCCGCAAGCGTACGTTCTGCTGTGGTACACCACGAAAACCGCTGCGCCTGGCGCAAACCACGCTCGCGGAGGTCCGCCCGCAAGGACTCATCCTGGAGCACCCGGAGGAGCGCAGCGGCCAGGGCATCGGCGTCGGTTGGTGGCACCATCAACCCGGCTGCTCCCACCACTTCGGGCAGACTGGACGCATTCGAAGTCACCACCGGGGTTCCGCAGGCCATCGCTTCGAGGGGCGGCATCCCGAAACCTTCGTAGATAGAGGGAAACACGAACAACGTCGCTGCTGCATACCAGAGCGGCAGCTCTTCTTCCTCGATATACCCGACGAAATGGACCCGGTCGCGCAGACCCAGAGCTTCCAACCGCTCAAAGACAGGCCGATAGAGCCACCCCTTCCCCCCACCCACCATCAGCGGAACCTGGCTCACCCTGGCGACCTGGGAGTAGGCCTCCAGCAGCGTCGTCAGATTCTTGCGCGGCTCCAGGGTGCCAACATAGAGCAGATAGTGTTCGGGCAGCCCCCGCCTCACCCGGAACGCCTCCAGCACCGCCGGTTCGGGGGGCCGAAAGTGCGACCGGGCCGCGTCATAGGTCACCACCACGCGTTCCGGGGGAACCCCAAGCAGCCCGATGACCTCACGCCGGGTATGTTCGGAAACGGTGAGGATACGAGCAGCCCGGCGGGCACTGGTGCGGGTTGCCAGGTCCAGGTAGGTCCGGTTGTGCGCCCGAAAGGTGCGAGGGAACCGGATGAACGCCAAGTCGTGAATCGTGATAACGGTGGGCACCGGGCAGAACAGCGGAGCCACATTGAGTGTGCCATGGAACACGTCCGCCCCGCTCCGGCGCAACATCAGCGGGGCCACCCCCTGCTCCCAGGGAATACGCACCCGCGGATTGATGGTTGGGAAGCGGCTGGGCACCACCTGGAACTGTGGGGGAAGCCCCAGCGCCTCCGGGCCGACCCCGCGGGTGGTATAAATGCGGTACGTATGATTCTGGTCAACCCGGGCCAGGTGGAGGAGCAGTTGCTCAATGTAGTGCGAGACACCGGCCCGCCGGAAGGTGCGAGTATGTGCCAGTAGATGGGCGTTGATCGCAATATGCATGTTATAATTGTACCAGGTTACTCACCCGATGCGGGATTGCAATCAGTCAGGCGACCACCACGTTCATGGCTCAGGATGCACCAGCACCATCGGCCAGTCTCCAGTCATCAATCCGAGGCATACGAAGGGTGGGGAATAAGGCCGAGATCATCAACTGGGTAGTAGAGTATCCACGCCTGACCAATCAGATATTCAAGAGGTAGAGCATTCCACTCACGAGAATCGCTACTGTTGTCACGGTTGTCGCCCATCACGAAAATAGTCCCGGACGGCACCTCGATGGGCGTCCCATCGGCGCAGGAATTGTTCGCATTACAGTGGGTTTGCTGCCCTTTCAGATACGGTTCATCCAGGAGTTGGTCATTGATATAAACAGACCCATCACGAACGGCAATGGTCTCTCCTGGCAACCCGATAACCCGTTTGATATAATCCTTCCGGATATCTCCTGGAAACCTGAAGACGATAATATCGCCACGTCTGGGCAACCCCAGGGGGTAGACCAGGCGCGGCGGCAGTTGCTCCGAGCCGGGGAGCATCCGCAACGGAGCATTGAGGTCGAAGTTAAAATAGACCAGCTTGTTGACCAGAATGTACTGCTCGTTGTGCAGCGAAGGTTCCATGCTCGACCCTTCAATCTTGAAGTTCTGCACCATACTTCGCACAATCACAAACACCAGGACAATGTAGAGGACGGTTTCCAGCAGTTCCCTGACGGCGCTCCGCACGGTGAGGGTCGGCGTCTGCTCATGCTCGTAGGGGACAAAGTGGTTCCACGACTGAAGCGAAGCAGCATCTTTTTTTTTGCGATACGGAAATCGGCTACCCGTGGTATCCATACGTCATTTCGTCAGGTAAAGTCATCAGGTAAGAACACGCCAGAAGCGCATACGGTTTCAGGTGATCTGGTATCAGGAACGACCCGTTTGCATTATACCCGATAGATTCGCAAAAAGCTAGTGGTTGGAGTTGAGACCCACATGCAGTTCACGCACTTTATGACCAGGACCGAAGATGGGGCCATCCATTGCAATGCCTGCCAGTGGCGTTGCGTGCTGCGACCGGGAGAAGTTGGTCGCTGCCTGATGCGGAAAGGGGGAGACGAGGGGATTATCCCCATCAACCACGGTCTGATCAGCGCCGCCACGGTCAGCCCTATCGAGGAGTTTCGGTTGTGGCACTTTTTTCCCGATTCGATGGTGCTGGCCGTGGGGGGGTGGGGATACAACTTCCCCGTTGACCAGCAGCGCGGAGCCTATGCCCATATCCCCCAGGAGCCGGGCAAGCAGCGCACGCTGCCGGCCGAAAAAGCCGCGACGTTTGCGCTCAAGCAACTGTGCCGCGGCGTGATCTGGGCCTATAGCGAACCCTCCGTATCGCCAGAATACGTGCTCGATCTGCTCAAGACCAGCCGGGCCGCCAGTCGCTATACGGCGCTCGTGACGACCGGCTTTCTGACGGTCGAAATCCTGAACAAACTCGGCCCCTATCTTCACGGCATCAGCCTGGACGTTCGGGGGTTTGGCGATGTGGAATATGAACGATTGGCCGGGGTTCCGAAGTGGCGCGGCATCCTGGGGTTTGCGGCCCTGGCCCGCGAGCGCTGGAAATGCCATATCGAGGTGACGACGCGCATGCATCCGGGCGTCAACGACGACCCGGACCACCTCCGCCAGATGGTAGACTGGATTCGGCAGAAGCTCGGTTCGCAAACGCCCTGGCATGTGCTGCCGGGCGACGCAGGGTCCCAGGCAGCCGCAGCCGTCAACCGGGCACGGCGTATCGGGCACGAGGGGGGGTTGCTGTTCGTCTATGGCCCCGAACCCAACCAGGTGACCCGCTGCCCGGCCTGTCAATCCACCCTGATTACCCGCGAGAACGGGGTTTCACGGCTGATCGGCTTGGACAACGGGCGATGCGCCAACTGCGGGTTCGAGGTTGACCTCTATCTGTCCATCTGGAGGAAGAAGAACTGATATCGAGGCGAGCCGGGTTTCTGCCCGTTCGCGCCAGACAGTGTCCGGAGCCAGGTCAGCCGCCTGTATCAGCGCGGCGCGAGCCGCTGGGATGTCTCCCATCTCCAGCAGCGTCGCCCCAAGGTAGAAGGCCGCCTCAGCCCCCGCCCCGTGGTTGAGCGCCTGGTGCGCGGCGGCTCTGGCTCCCGGAAGGTCCCGGCAGGAGTAGCGACTGGCGGTCAGAGTCGTCCAGGCACGACCATCTTCGGGGAGCGCCCGGACCGCCGTTTCAGCCGCCGGAAGGCCTTCTTCGCAGATGGCATAGGTGGTGGCGAGGTGGTAGCGGGCCGCCAGGAGGGCATAGCGCCCGCGCTGCGCAAAGGGAACCACCGCCTGCGCCATCGCCTTGTGGTAGCCCCTGCTGGCATTGACATAGTCCCGATGAAAGAGATACCAGTGAGACCACAAGAGGTAGACCTCCGGACGGTCGGGATAGTTCCGGGTCAGGATATGAAGGTGCCGTCGGGCAGCGTCTTCGTCGGGTTGCGAGAGGTAGATGATAGCAAGCATCACCCGAAGGGAGGGTTGGTCGGGGTGGGCGGTGACCAGGGCTTCCAGGTCGCGGATACTCCCGCGAATATCGCCCATCTTCCACCGGGTGCAGGCCAGCGAGACCGATGCCGCCAGGGCATCGGGGTGGTCAGGCGGAACCCGGGTGAACTGGTCGCTGGCGAGCGCATAGTGGGACTGGCTCAGGTAGAACTGCCCCAGAAGCTGCGCCTGATGAAACGGGTCCGCACTGGCTTGCAAGATGCTCAACAGGGTCCCCGCCTGGGAGTTGGTGTCGGGGAGCAGGGGGGTCAGGAAACCATCCGGGGGGCGAACCGCAAACAAAACCGGTGCCCCTTCCAGCCCGTCCAGGGCCGCGCCGGGGTCGCGGGCCGCCCGCAGGAGCGCCAGACGGTAGACGACCAGGGTTCCCCAGTCGGATGGGAGCGGGAAGCGGGCGGCGGTGCGGTAGTGGGCTTCGGCAGCGCGGTAGTGGGCCTGGCGCAATTCCCACTCTGCCTGCAAGACGTGGGCGGGTCCGATGAGCGGCGAGTCTGCCCCGGCCCTGCCCAGACCCATGCAGCCTCAGTCTGTCGCCCCTGCTCGCGGAGCACCTGGCTCAGGTAGAGCCGCGCCAGGTCGCGTGATGGTTCTGTGGTTGCCTGGTGCAGCGCTTGCCGCAGAGGAGCTTCGGCCAGTTCCCCTTCGCCGCGAATGACCCGCACCATCCCCAGACGCAGCAGGATATCAGCAACATCGTTATTGTTATCGTTATCGTGGGGAGCAAGAGGCTCCTGGGCCGCAAGGCGGGTATATTCCTGAAGGGCCAGATAGTATTGACCAGAGGTGAAGAGACCATCGGCGTGCTGTCGTTCATCCTGGAAGGTATTTCGGGCCGGCACCCGGACGTTCCACAACAGAGACGGGGGCAGAGGCAAGAGCCAAAGCGCACCTGCAATGCCCGCAAGAGCCAGAGCCAGGAGAACCACCCGCGCCCGACGCATCACCAGGTTCACCAGTCGCGCTTAATGAACGGCGGGGCCCCGCCATTTCCTCTTCCCCTGGGGCGGATGGTCCAGAGGATGGTCGCTGCCGCCGCCACCCACGCTCCGGACGCTTCTTTCTGCATCCCGCGGAGACGGAGTTGCACCCCGCCAAGGAACAACCCGGTGGCGATGACCCCCCCGGTCAGGCGGTCGGTAGACTGCTCCACCCGCCGCAACATCCGCTCCACCCGGCCAAAGTCGGTGCGGGTCTGAAGGTCGCCGCGGTTGGCAGCGCGGTAATAGGTGTCCATCTGGCGCGGCAGCGTGAGCAAAATCTGCCCCATCTCGCGGATTTCCTGCTGGATGCGTTCGATCAAGCTGCCGTTCTGCCGCTCCTCATCGAGCAATTTTCCCGCAAAGGGACGCATCGAATCGAAGAGGTTCATATCCGGGTCCAGGTCCATAATCAGCCCGGTGACCATCCCCAGGGCGCGGCCCAGGTAGAGCATATCTTGCGGAAGCTGGAATGGCAGGTCGTAGACCAAGTCGCGCACCTCATCGAAGATAGTCTCCACATCAATGTTGGTCAGGTCGCGGATATTGAGATTATAGATATGGCGCAGCAATATCTGCACCGCCCGGATAATCGGTCGCCGGTCCACGTTCGGCAGGAACATCTTGAGGTGGTAGAAAACGTCAACAATCCGCTCGGCATCGTTCGTGGCAAGGCCAAGCAGGCCGCTCCGGACCGCCTCTATGGTCTGGGGGGGCAGCATCCCGACCATCCCAAAATCAATAAAAATCAGGGTGAACGGGGTGCCCGTGGTAAACGGCGGGGGTTCGACGCCGGGCGGGGCCACGCCGTTGGTTGCAGTGGAAGTTGAAGCTGAACTGGCCGAAAGGGGCCGCGGCATCTCTGGCTCGATGCGCACAAAGAGGTTTCCAGGGTGCGGGTCGGCGTGGAAAAACCCATCGAGAAAAAATTGCTTGAGATAGGTCTGGTTGAGCCGTTCGGCCAGGTCGTGGAAGTTGACCCCCGCCTGGAGCAGGGCCGCCTTATCGTTAATCTTGATGCCACCAATGCGCTCCATCACGAGCACTCGCATAGTGGTCAGCTCTTTGATGGGCATCGGCACATAGACGCCGGGGATGGTGCCCAGGTTGGCGCGGAAGATTTCGGCGTTGCGAGCTTCCTGGACGTAGTTCAATTCCTGACGCAGCACCCGCGCAAACTCACCGAACAGCGCCATCACATCGGCGCGGCGACGGACCACCGAAAAATCTTTGATGAGACGCAACACCCACTCCAGGGCGCTCAAATCCACCTCGATAATCGCTTCGATGTGGGGGCGCTGGACTTTGACCGCCACGATCCGCCCATCGTGCAGAGTGGCGAAGTGGACCTGCCCCAACGACGCTGCCGCCACCGCTTCGTGGTCGAAGCACCGGAAGAGCTGGTCCGGCGGCTTGCCGTGCTCACGCATAATCAGGTCGAGCACATGGCTGGCGGGAGCAGCCGGTACCTCGTCCTGCAAGCCGGCCAGTTCGTGCCGCACCTCGTCGGGGATGACATCGGCCCGCGAACTGAGGAACTGCCCAAACTTGATTTGCATCCCCCCCTGTTCGACGGCGACTTTCCGGAAGCGGCGGGCCAGTTTTACCCACCGTGCGGTCATCGTTTGCCGCACATACCAGCGAAAGAGCAGCGAACGGGACAGCACGATATCCCAGAAGGAGAGATGGAGCACCACGCTCAGGAAGAACGTCACGGCCCGCAAAAAGCGCACACGGGGGCGAAAGGTGGGGGCACCTCGCGGTGGGGGCACCGCCGCGGGTTGGTTGCCTGGTTTTCGCTTGCTGGGTTCTTGCACCGGTTGCACCATAACCATAACCATAGGCCTCTCGTCTCTGGAAAAGCGCTCGCTGCGATGCCGCTGCGCTGGGAACGACCGTGACGGCCTGACCGCTCGTGACAGCATGGATTATACCAGGAATCCGGCGATGTGGGGAACGGCAGAACCACCCGGCTCCCTGTCGCATCTGTTCCAGGTTTGTGATATCATGCAAGAAGCAGCAGGGGTCGGTGCTGGTTCGTCGGTTTGGTCGGTTTGATCATATGATGGGTAAAACGCAAAAAAGAACGTCGGGCCTGGCTGCATACGCCTTTCGAATCTTCCCACGCGGGTCGTCCTCATCCTTTTGTGGTTTTTTCGGGTGGGGAAGCCGGGCCAGTGGGAGCGTTTCGAATTCAAAAAAGAAAGAGACCTTGAAAATGATGGAGAAAGGTATATGCCAAACTTATCGGATGAGCGCAGCGAGATGCGTTGGATACGGGCCGATTTACATATTCACACCCCCGCCTCCGAAGACTACGCGGAACCGGAGGTCAGCTACCTGGAGATATTGCAGGAAGCCGAACATCGTCACCTGGAGATGATTGCTTTCACCGACCACAACACCGTCCACGGATACGAGCGGTTTCTTCGAGAGATTGAAATTTTGCAAATGTTGGAAGCACTGGACCGTCTGAGTGCGGAAGACCGCGCCCGTCTGGAAGAATACCGCCGCCTGACCAGCCTCATCACGGTGCTCCCCGGATTTGAATTTACTTCCCACTATGGGGCGCATATCCTGGGCATCTTTTCCCCGGAGATGCCCGTCAGTTTCCTCGAAACAACGCTCCTGCAACTGGGAGTCCCCTACGACCTCCTGAAGAAAGGCGTCTGTGGCGTTCCTGATACGCGCCACGTCACCGAGGCCTATGAGATTATTGCGCGGGCGGGTGGCCTGGTGATAGCTCCCCATGCCAATGGGCCAAACGGGATTATCACGGAGACGCTGCGAATGGGCACCAGCGGGCAGGCCCGCGTGGCCGCCACCCAGAGTCCCTTCCTGTCGGCGCTCGAATTCATTAACTTCTACACCGACCACGAAAAATTCACCTCTCCCTCCTTTTATAATGGGAAAACCGAGCACTACGAGCGGCGGATGTTCTGTATCCAGGGGAGCGATGCCCACCGTCTGCGCCGTCTATCAGACAACCACCTCCATGAATGGCACCGCCATGGCATCGGCGACCGCTATATCGAACTGCTGCTGCCCAGACCCGGTTTTGCCGCATTGAAAGCCCTCTTTGCCAGCCAGGACTTCGACCGGGTGCGCGTGCCCAAGCGCGACCAGAAGCAATGGGAAATGGACGCGCTCCGCTTTGGGGAGTGCCCGGAACGGCAGGTGTTGCGGAGCATGCGCGGCGACCCCACCAATGCCGCCGACCTGTGGCGCGATGTGGCCGCCCTGGCAAACACCGGCGGGGGCGTGCTCTTCATTGATTGCCAGCAAGAGAAATCCCTTGCCGAAAAAACCAAACCCGACCTGGTCTGCGATATCCTGCGCCAGAGCGTTCAAGACCACCTGGAACAGCAACCCTACCTGTCGCTCGAACTGATGCACTACGAAGGGCGCGATGTTGTGCGGGTCGAAGTCAAGGCCGACGAACTTCCCCCCTTCCTGAGCCGGGACAGCGTGATCTACGTTCGGCGCGAGGGCGAGACCGTGCCAGCCAACCGCGGGGAGATTATGCAGCTCTGCCGGCGGGCGCTGGCCGAAGGCGGAGATACTCCCCTGGACACCGGCAGCGACATAGACCTGCCCCGCAGCGGCGTCGAGATTGTCAACCAGCAGCAGCGCAACGGCATCTGGTTCTACGAAGTCCGCGACCTGCGAACAACCGCCGGGGTGACCAGCGACAAGGCGCAGGGATTGTGGGCCTATGCCATCAGCCGCCACGAAGACGTGCGCGAAAACCGGGCCGACCTCTATAGCCAGGTCCACTGGCACGGGCGGTTGGGCATCTGGCGGGCCTATCGTCAGGGCAACCGCATCAAGTATGACCTGGTCCATCGGGATGCCAACGGGGTCGTAGACCATATCTTCTACGGGGTTTCGGATTGGGGGCTGAGCAACGGGTGGGCCGAACTGCTCACCTCACGCGGCGAAGAGGTGGTCGAGAGCGAACCCCACGACTACGACGGTGACGACCTGCACCCGCTCACCTCGGACGAAGATATCCCCCCCCTCCCGGAAATCGGTATCCCCTGGGGAGACCGCCGCCCCCGCTGGCGCGGACGGGGGGGGGTCTGGCAAATCTACCAGGACGAGCACGGAACCGTGCGGTTCGACCTGGTGATGTGTGGGAAAGACGGCAGCGATAACCAGGAATTCCACGGGGTTCCGCTGATGAAGCTCACCGAACCATGGCTCAACCTCATTCGCGTGCCACGCCCGCGCACCGGCATTGAAGTCGTGAGCGCCGCACCGGGAGACGACGGCGAGTGGCGCTATGTCTTCCGCGACCTGCGCACCGGCGACAGCAGCGGGGCCCCCTGGCGGCTCCAGGACATCAAGGCCGGCACCGTGCGAGAATATGCTGCCCGCATGTATCAGCAGGATATGCCCCTGGACGAACTGCGGGTGCGCTGGTGGGGCAACATCGGCTATATGCGCCCGATGCGCAGTCAGGTTGACCTGGTCTACCGCGACGAGCACGGAATAGACCACTTCTTCTATGCCGCGCGCGCGAGGAATTGCAGGGCGAGTGGCGCGAACTGCTGGAATTATACGACGAGATGTGAAAGATGCGATAAGGAAAGGAGATGACATGATGGCTTCGCCTCCTGACCACGGGGAAGCGCTGCAAACGCTCCAGGAAGAACTCGCACGGCTGCGTCAACATACGACTATCCTCGAACGCGAGTGTTCGATGTTCCGGACTCTGGTTGAGCACGCCCCCTGTGGCATCGCCGCCCACAACCCCGATGGGACGATTATCTATGCCAATCGTTCCTACCACACCCTGCTCGGTATCGAAAACGCTGTCGGGCAGCCTATCGAAAGCACGGTTGGTCAGACGATGGAGAAGAGTGCGTGCCTCCCTGATGTCCCAGAGGGAGCCGGTGAGGACGGGATGTGCTACGAGAAGGTGGCCTATCACCGGGGTGATGGCAGCATCTTTCCGGCGCAGGTTTCGCGCATCTCCTTCTATGACCCCCAGAGAATGCCTGAAGGAGGAGCGGTCTTTGTCCGCGATATCTCCGAACAGGTCCACATCGAACAGACCTTCCGCGAAACCCAGACGATGCTCCAGGGGTTGCTCCGGCACATGCCAGCAGCGGTGTTTGTGAAGAGCCTCGACCGACGGTTTCTACTGGTGAATGAATATGCGGCCCAGGTGATGCAGCAACCGATGGACTGGATTACTGGCCGTCCGGACCACGAGGTGGTGGCCTTGCCCTTCCTGGAGCGGTGGCACGCGAACGAAGACCGGGTCATCGCCACCGGCCAACCCTCCGAGACCGAAGAAGTGTTCTCGTTCCAGGGAGAGGAGATGGTCCAGCACACGCTGACTTTCCCCATCTACGACAACGCAGGGACGCTCTATGCAATCGGTGGGTTTGCCATTGATGTGACCGAGCGGCGGCGGTTCGAACGAGATTTACAGCGCAGCACCGCTTTGTTGCAAGGCATCATTGACAATGTTCCCTCGCTCATCTATGTGAAAGACCCCGACGGGCGGTTCATGGTGGTGAACCGAACCGCCGCGACCATTATGGGGTTGGAACCAGGCCAGATTATCGGCAGGCTGCAAAAAGAACTCTCCCCCCCGGACCTGGCCGAACAGTGGCATGCCATTGACCGGCACATCATCGAGACCGGTACGGTGTTGGAGCGCGAAGAAGAAGTTCCCCTGGCAGACGGTATCCACACCTACCTGACCATCAACTTTCCAGTTTCCAACGAAGCAGGAGCGGTCTATGCTGCCGGAGGCATCACCACTGATATCACCAGGTTCAAGCAGGCAGAGCGGGAACGAACGGCGTTGCAGGAACAGGTCATCGAGGCCCAGCGGGCGGCCCTGCGCGAACTCTCGACCCCGCTGATCCCGATTGATGACCAGGTCGTCATCATGCCACTGATTGGTACCATTGATAGCAGCCGGGCGCAGCAGGTGCTTGAAACGCTGCTCAGCGGGGTGGAAGCCCACCGCGCCCACATTGCCATTCTCGACATCACCGGGGTGCAACTTGTTGACACCCAGGTTGCCAATGCGCTCATCCACGCGGCCAGGGCGGTGCAGTTGTTGGGGTCTCAGGTGATGCTGACGGGGATACAGCCAAGCATTGCCCAGACCCTCGTTCAGCTCGATGTAGACATGCATGGTATCCTGACGCATAGTTCGCTCCAGAGCGGCATCGCCTATGCCCAGAGAAAGAGACGGAGATCGGAATCGTAGCAGGTATCAGGAGGTTTTCTATCATGACGGAAAAATGGGTGGCTCCACTGACGGAAGAAGGGTATGCCAGGGCCAATGCAGCCTTTCGCCAGACCTGGTCGGGCGACCGGCCCGACATTCTCCAGTTCCTGGAAGAGCGCCTCCCGGCAGTTCTGGCCGGGAAGACCGACCTGGCGCTCTTGAGCGTCGGCGCTGGCACCGGTCTGTTCGACGAACAGGCCATCTACCTCGTCCAGCGTATCACCGGGCAGTCTGCCCTGGACTACGTGGTCGTTGAACCGAACGCCGCGCAGAACCAGGAATTCGCCGCAATGACGCGGAAAGAAGCGCTCAAGGACGTTCGGTTTAAGATGATGCCCCTCCGGGCAGAGGATTTTCGCCCGGACCGGGCCTTCGACCTCATCTTCTACATCCATTCCATCTACCATATGCCCGGCAGTCAGGAAGCCCTGATCCGCGACTCGGTTGCGATGCTGAAGCCACACGGGTTGCTCATTCTGGCGGTTGCCTCGGAAGAATGCACGATGGCAAAACTGATGCAGCAGTTTTTCGGGATAATTGACTACCAGGCGGTGGGAGACACCATCTTCGGCGTCAACCAGTTGAAGCAGGTGTTAGAACGTAACCACCTTTCCTATACCTACCACCCCCTCCCACAATCTGGCGTGGATGTGACCGAATGCTTCCGCGATGGTTCGGAGGCCGGGCAGGATTTGCTGAACTTTTTGCTCCAGGTTGATACTCAACGCCTCCCCCAGGAAATCAGGCAACAGGCATTGGCCTACCTGAAGGAAAACGCCGCTGCCCAACCTGGAGGCCGCTTCGTTGTGCCCCATTGGAGCGGCGTTTTCGTCCTTCCTCGCACCGCCAGCGTGTGAGGTGAGGATAGCAAGGATAGCAAGGATAGCAAGGATAGCAAGGTGGCAAAAGGCTCCGGAGCGGTTGCACAACACCCCGGAGCCACATTATCATCCGCCGGGGTCCGCGTTCCGGACCCCGGCGGGTTGCGCCAATGGTTCGCCCATGCTATAATCTCTCGTTGTTGTCCTCCCAACGCGGGAGGATCGTCAGATATTCAGATATTATATTATGAGGGTATCTTTCTGCTCCGCCGCACGGTAGAACAAACGCACAGCTCTACCGAGGCATTCATTCCCCAGGAGCCATGGGGATAGGCGACGGGACCTTCCGACGAGCGGGGCATTACCAGAGGAGGATAACGTGCGGGAACGTTTGCGTAACTACGAGTTCATGTTCATCATCAGCCCGATTCGCTCGAATGAGGAAGACGTCCAGGCCGTTGTTCAGCGTATTGGGCAGACCGTCGAAAGCGCCGGCGGAGAAGTGACCTCGGTCAACTACACCGCCCCCTGGGGACGGCGCAGGCTGGCCTACCCTATCCGCGCCTACGCCGGGGGCGAAGCCAGTCGGCGCAACTTTACCGAAGGCTTCTACGTGCTGATGCACTTTTCGCTCGCCTCCCAGAGGGTGGTTGAAGTCGAACGGACGGCCAAGCTCACTGACACAATCCTGCGCTACCTGGTCACCACCGTGGATGGCACCCGGTCGCACGCGCCCCACGAGCATGATACGGAAACGAATGGGCAAGAGAACCTGGAGCGGTTGGAAGAGTATGGGGAAGACCGCAGCCAGAGCCGGAGCCAGAGCCAGAGCCAGAGCCGCAGCGAGACTATCAGCAGCAAAACCAGGCTGGAGGCAAAGGACGACGAAGACGAAGACGAAGACGACGAAGATTACGACGAGGACGAAGAGGACGAGGACGAAGAGGACGACGAGGAACGAGAGAAGGACGACGACGA
>JAAUSY010000017.1 GCA_012032475.1 Chloroflexaceae bacterium | reverse complement strand
TCTCGAAAGGGTAGGCTGTTGTTGTAGGAAGGGTTTTGGTGCAGGTGCAGGCTCCGGGGTAGCCTGTTGCTGCTGCCAGAAATCACGCCCTTCGCGTTCCCACCATTTCTTTGCTTTCTCATAGAACTGTTTTTTCGCTTTTGGTGTACTTTTTCCCCTGCCGTTCAACGCTGGCTTGATAATCCGCTTCAGACTTCAAGCTGCCATCATCCTGACGGAGAGCGGCAATGAGGTACCCTGAAGGTTCCTGATAGCGTGAGGGGGCTTGTGGTGTTTCAGATTGCGTTGTATCCCCAGGCTTTTCAGCAACACCCGGGTATGACAGTGCAGCATGCACCACCAGTTGCCCCACTCCCTGCAATGCATCCTCCGCAGTACCATAGCCGCTGCTGGTCTTCGCGCCGAAGCCGTAGGTGGTGAGCATAGCGACGACCCCTTCTGCCAAAATTCGCAAATCCTCTGCCACCTCCGCAGCCCTTGCGGGAACCTTGATAGGCACATAGAGCATGGTTAATCGCCCGGTCGCCTGTGCTGGCACACACTCAAAATAGATGGGGCCTCGTTTCCCGATACCTCTCTCACGGTCGTGAGGATTGATGACTTCCAGCCCTACCTGGTCGAAGAACGTTGGGTAAAGGTGCAGGCAGCCTGCTTGTCCAGTTGTATCGTCTCGAATTTCGCCAAACAAACGTTTTACCTGCTCGTCAGTCTCATGCACCTCTTTTCCAAGGTTTTGCCACAGTGCCGCCCGCAGCGCACCCTTCCATCCGCTCGGCGCGACATACGGCACCTTGAACACCCACTCCTTGCGAACCGGGTTCTCGATAATGGAGAACGACGTTTCGTCACGGCTGATATAGGGTTTGGCGAGCTGAAATTGCAGCGTGAGGGCAAAGCTCAGAGGGGGCAAGTGTTCGATAACAGAATCTATCTGGCTCGTTGGGAGCAAATCAAGTCGTTTGAGCCATTCAATTGCTGGATCAGGACGCTTGCTTTTCCACAATGGCAACTTCTCCTTACTCTGTAGCTCTTGCAGGGTAAGTTCTTGGGTCTGGGCAAAAAAATCATAGCTCATGGCTGCGTGTCCTCTCCTTGCAAAAGCGAACGGAGAAATGCACTGGCATCTGTTTGTTGCTTGGTCTGCGTGTCGCGGTCTGAGTTCATCTCGCGCCAGCACTCGATAGGGTAGTTGCTTTCGAGATGGGCGTGGATTGCGGTAAGAACCTCGTCGCGTTCCATCTCGGCCCCTTTCGGCAGCGCTGGTACCCATCCCCAGACACGCATCAAGCCATCGCCGTAGGGATGCGACATCTTGATCTTCGCCGCCATGCGCTCGGGTCCAACAGGCGATTTCTTGTCCACTGTCCCCATGATGAAGTGTCGCACTGTAGTATTGCCTCGAAACAGAGCACGCAGATCATACTTGAGATTAAACGTCTCCTGGGGTTGCTGATTTGTCACTTGAATGCGAGCCAGGAACATGTTATTCAGAGAGGGTAAATTTGAATACGTTTTACTCCCTTGACATGCCGCCAGGTGGTTATAAAGGGGGGCTGTGTCAACACGCTCCCCTTGCACCTGGGACACACCAAAGCCCATCTGTGCTCGTGCGCCTATCGCTGTCCAGTCAGCTACAAACTGGACAAGGCCAGCGATAACTTCAGCGGGAAAGGTAGGAACGAGGCTCTGGATATGCACAGAGAAAGAACCGCTCATTGGAGAGTTAGGCTTTCGCATCTGGTCATCTTGATACTGGAAGTACCAGGATGGTTGTCCTGTTCCACTGCCTCGAATGCGTGGTGGTGATGCAGTGATTTTCTGTGGGAAATCCGACATGGATTTTACTTGATTATGGGCCAATGATAGCCGAAACCGCCGCCGCCAACCTGTTGCGCCAAAAAGCTGGCACACATCACATAGCCCCACTTTTCTGTCATCAAGCACGCAGCCAGAGCTAACAGTGTCACACACCTCCCCACCCGTCCCACGCACCATTACCTCATACCACCAGCGCAAACTGCCGAGCAACCCCGTCTCATGGATGCGGTCAACCTTTCCATCGGCCCCGCCCGTCCAGAGCGGTGTCAGGGTTTGAAGTTCTATACCCATCCTTTTCATACGCACCTTTCCCCTTTTCTTTCCACTCCGTCCGCAGCCTCACTACGAACTTCAGGCAGTATCTGTGGAAAATTGCCCCTGCTTATCCTCCCCCTCACTCCTCCCACGACCGTTCTGGCAGATGGTCTGGATTGGAGTAGAGAACCGCCTGGCTGAACTGTTTCCAGGTGGCATGTTGCTCTTCCTGGGTTTGCGCGTTCCAGTGAAGCCAAACTTGCGGTGCAGATCGGGGAGAAACACGTCAAAGGCCGCTTTGAACATATCCCCCCACTCGACTGCGGCGCTTCTGGCTCGTAGGTAGGCAAAGAGCAGCAGCGCAAGCGCAATCGGCGGCAGCAAGGGGGCCACTATCGTGTGGGTGTACAGGGCGACCCCCACGTATTCAACCAGGCACAACAGGCTTGCCAGCCACATGTTAACCCAGAAGTCTACGATGGCCTTTTCATTGTCCACCAGTTGGGCATACGCCTCTGGCATCACCGCCAGCAAGCGGTTCCACCCAGGGATAGCGTCCACACCATACATCACCCGTGGGTAGACCTCAAAGGCTCGGATGGTGTTGCCAAACGAGGTGGGCAGCAGCCATTGTGCATCGTCCGGGAAGTGCCCGACTCGTTCTTGCAGCAGTTGCGCAAGCCGTGCATGTTTCTGCGGCGGGAAAAGCTGCCCCTCGTCATGACAGGCTCTATACTCCTCATTCAGACGGGATATCTCCCGGCAGAGTCGCTGGTAGTGTCGTCGCTCCAGGCCAGCAAAGACCCGTGCGGGATTCCAGCCGCCATACCCTTCGATAACCCGCACGATATCGCGGTTCATTGCCAGCAGAAAGATGCTCACCACCCACGTCAACAGGCCAATGACCGTGACGCCAATCAGGGCATCAACTTCGCTGGTGATGGTCAGATTGGTGGTGAGGGTGGGTGGCAAAACACCGAATTCGCCGAGCAGAAACAGGCTGGCAACCAGGAAACTCAGCACTGGCACGAAGTACCCGATCAGAAAGTTCCGCTCAAAGAGTTCCGGGAGTTTGGTAAACATGGCCGCTCATCCTTGCAGGGTGTCCGAATCGACAACAGCATCTTCATCTCGACGGTGGTGGTGGGAGAGTGGTCGGGTCCCCCGGCGGACGCCCCCCCGGCGGACGCCCCCCCGGCGGACGATGAAGCACGACTGCCACGTTGTAGCGCATCGCTCTGGCATACTCTGTCCGTCGTCCGGGGGCTATCGTTCCAGATCCACCCAGAACGCCGCCCCCGCCACTCATGGTGGTCATCTGCGCTTTCATCTCGTCGGAAACCAGCATATCTCGCAGGGGCGGGGTATCGTTGACCAGGCGCAACACCTCGGAAGCAACCCCGGCCAGGTCCGCTTCAGTCGTTGCGGCGGCAAGACGAACGTCGAACTGCTGCAAGGTATGCACCACCCTCTCCCGCTCCTCCTCATCGAGGGCGGCCCAGAGAGTATCCGGGTCCATGGTCATCAATTCGAGCAAACCCGATCCGTGTCGAACAAGCGCCTCATTATCTTCCATCACGGCTTCCTCCTTCTTACCCTTCGCTAAAACGCCAATCCATACACCTGAAACGCCGCCCAGTAGTAGGGATGCTCCCATCCCTCCCTGCGGATCTCCTCCACCGCCCCGCGCATCGCCACGGCGGGCGGCTCACCGGCCCTGATGCGGTGGTAGAACGCCTGAAAGAGCCTCATCGTTGCATTCACCTCCACCGACCAGAGCGCCGTCACCGCCGACCGCGCCCTGCCGTGAGGAATGCCTGCGTGATGCCGACCGCCTCGCCGCTCTGCTCCAGGCTGGCCCGCCCAAGCAGGCACGAGGCTAGCGTGACCAGCCGGGTGTGCTGCAAGGGCATCTCGATGATGATGCGCTGCACGGTGAGCCAGCCACCTTGCAACTCCAGCCCCGATTGTTCGGGCATCTCCCTATCAAACCAGCCGTGGGCCGCGATGTGGAGGACGTCCGGGGCGGGTTGTTGCCGCACCGCGGCGATGATGGCGTCGGGCGTAACCCTATCATACTGTTCAATCAGGTCTGGTGCAAATGCCTGCACCGTCTGACGGGTAGCGGGTACCAGGCCGGGGATGTCGGGTGCATAGGCGGCACTGAAAACGCGCAAGCTATTTCGCCCACGCTCGGAAGGCTGCGTTTTTGCGGCTTGCTGGTGCATCACCCACAGCGCAGAGAGGCTTGGCGCGAAGGCAAGCAAATAGTCCTCGCAAACATAGCGCCCACTCTGCGGGTCGCACGCTGCGCCGATGGGGAAGAAGTTGAGCACCCAGTGCGGAGCTAGCATAACCCTGCCACCAGCAGGTAGATGTTCGCGCAGAGGCGCGATGACCGCTGCGTGCCAGTCGTGCAGGTACTCGTCCATCAGCTTAGGGTTGGTGCGGCAGAAAGGGTCGTCCATCTTGAATAACCTGTCGATCATCTTATCCATCAGATCTTCCGTGATGGCTGGTAGGGTCACATACTGCACCTGTTCTGGCGACACGACAAAGGCACACCATCCCTCGGCATGATAGTAGTATTCAACGAGGGTTGCGCCAAGCTCCCGCGCCAGTGCCTGCGCGTCGGCGGTGGTGAGCATGGGAGCTTGTTGTGTGGCGGTAAGTGCGGGGTACTTGTAGCTCAAGTCTTCCCACAGTGTCTTCTCTTGCTGCTTCAACCTGGGCAGGGTGTCAAACAACATACGCTGGTTTTGTTCTCCATCGGCAATGGCACCAGATTGACCACCAAGTTGCATCTGGATGTTGTCTATCTGCTGACGCAGGGCGCGAGCCTGCTGCCAATCCTGCGCCAGGGTCGGGTCGTCCGCGACAGCAACCAGCAAGTCGAAGCGCGTGCTGTCAAGCGTGTCAACAAAGGCCCGACCCTTGCCCGCGGCAGTGTACTCAAATGCCGAGGTGGTATCGTTCTCGTGCAAACAGCAGGCAACAAGTTGAGCGTAAAGGTTGACATTCTCCTGCGAGATACGACGCTTCGTTTCCTGGCGCGGGGCTTCGCCGCGCAGGTGCTGGATGGCACGGTGTGCTGCTTCAAACCACCGAATGGCGTTATAGGTGTCACCTTTGTCCACGTATAACGAGCCAAGCCTTGTGGCAAGAAGGCGATATTCCCTGGGAAGAGAGGCGGGCGAGAGTGTTTTCAAAATATGCTTGTTTGCATCAATAATCCATTCTATGTGTGCTTCCAGTTCATCTCGTAGTGTGGCAAGCTTATACGTAGCAAAGATAAGTTGCTCTGTAGCGAGCATCCACAAATAGGGGTTTTTCTGACGAGTGAATACCTCCAGCGATCTTTGTGCATGGACTATGGCCTGCTCCAGGTTATGCTGCTTCTCGCCTTCCAACCTTTCGTGGTAGGCTCGTGCCAGTTGTGTGTTTATAACTGCCCAATCAGCAGGATGTGATATACGGTTCATAATGGTCAATGCCTGGTGATATAGTCCGATTGCCTGTTCAATGTTTG
Source organism: Chloroflexaceae bacterium (assembly GCA_012032475.1). GTDB lineage: Bacteria > Chloroflexota > Chloroflexia > Chloroflexales > Chloroflexaceae > JAAUSY01. The sequence continues at coordinate 34,764 of JAAUSY010000017.1, read as the reverse complement.
CTGACATCTCTGAATCATCTTCTGCCTTCTGTGCTACGTAGATTGTCCCCATTAAAGCCAGTGCTTTTGCCCACTCCTTCGATCTGATAGGTCGAGTATACTCTTCGACACATTGCAAATAACGCAGTGCAGTAGTCTTGTTCTCAGCAGGGTTTCCTCGAATACGATCGATGTAAACCCGGGACAGACGGCACATAACATCAGCCCATCGTGCCAGATCTCTGGAAGAAGCCTCTTTGCATTGTTCGTATACCTCAAGTGCCTGGTGTAAGTGCCAGATTGCTTTCTCCTCGTTCTCCGATTTATCGCCAAGGGGCGTAAGATAAATAAACAAGGCTACATTTGCATGCTGACGGGCAAGGAATCGTGGAAATCGCTCAGGCTTCAAAAAAACAAGCGGTAATGCGTGAAGATCAGCCGCTACCTGGATCGTGTGCGGGAGATTGCGTACTATCAGAAACCCTGCCTGAGAAGGAAAAATACGTAATGACAGAAAGACGATAGCGCAAGTCAATATAAGGAGTGTAGTTCCGCCAGTAATGCCAAATGCCCCGGTTACTAATGATCCCAGTGCTGCCCACGCAAACCACAACATTGCCAGCACGACGCACCCTCCGGTTCTCCTCCATCGCGCCGGTACGTGCCGTCTGATGGAAACAAAAAAAAGCGTAATACCAGAAGTGCCAACTCCATATGCTCCGATCAGGAGAAACGCTTTGGTCACACCTAATGTCTTCAGTATCCAGGGACCACTGTAAGTTAGCAAGAGAACTATAATCAATATCACACTTGTGAGTATCAGCAGTCCCCGGAACTTCTTCTTGTCAAGGTGTTCGTGCATTATATCCTCATTGTCTTTCCATTACAACCAGTGAACTATAGCGAGCCTGTCTGATTCGTGAACGGAGCCAGGCCAAGGTAGATCAGCACCCCCGTTCTGGTTTACAGATAATGTGGGGTTGCTATATGGAGTTCTTTTGTTGTCTACCACCCCATCCGCACTGCCTCATACTCCGGTTCGAGCAGGCAAAGCTGGTCACGCACACGCTGGCGCAACTGCACCGCCGGCTTCAGGCAGTATTCGCGGAAGTCGCCCGCGCTCATCGTCGCGTGCGGGAAGAGCAGCTTGCAGAAGCCCGTCGCCAGTCGCGAGATCGCCGTGAGGTCACGGCGGTCGTTCGTGCCCGTAATCATGTTGTGCTGCTGCACCAGGTGCTCATACCCTGCACGGCTCCGCAGGTGGTGCAGCACGTCGCCAAAGTAGTCGGCCTTGAAGCCCATCCCCGTTGCGATGAACGACTGCTGGATGCGCGGCAGCTCCCACCCTGGCAAGATGCCGTGCATGCGGTCTATGAAGGCGGTTTCGCCCAGGAAGGCGGGCAGTTCCGCGAAGAGGTTGTCGTACAGCGGGCGCTTGTATTCGTCCAGCGGGATGTTTGCCAGCAGCACCAGCCCCGCCCCCGCCTCAATTTTCTGCGTGCCGCCACGCGCAAAGCTACCCGACTCCAGGTAGTCCTTCAGAACACCGATAATCTCGCCGGGGTTGTCGAACGAGATGGACTGCGCCTCGTCGAACACCACCACGTCGTAGTTGCTCAACAGCCCCGGCTGGCGCGTGGCGTTGTTGTAGAAGAGCGCAGCGGCGGTCACTTTGCCGCCCGACACCAGCCGCACATGGCGCGAGAGGTTGAGGAAGATGAACGATTTGCCCGTGCCCTTCGGCGCAAGTTCGATCAGGTTCACCCGCTGTTGCACCATCGGCACGAGCCGCGTGAGCAGGTGCATCTGCTGCGCGATGCTGTATGCCTCCGGGTTGTAGCCCATGCTGGCAATCAGCAGGTTGCGCCACTCGTCTAGCTCAAACGCGGCGCGGTTCTCGCAGAAGAGATCCATATCCAGGCGAGCGTTCTGCATCGGGCGAAAATCCACCATCCAGATTTGCCCCGTCTTGCGCTGATAATCGGGGGGATAGTATTGCAGTTTGCCCACGCCCCAGATACCGCCGCCAAGCAGCAGCGGGTATGTTTCGGGCAGGTGGCTTTCAATACTTGCTGCCGCTTCGTCCAGGCAGGGGATGGCAAGGCGAAACTCATTCTGGTGCAGGTCAACCGTCACGCGGTACTGGTCGAGGACGGTGAGGGTTTCGCCGTTGCGAAGCTGCGCTTTGAGGTGCTCTTTCTGGTCGCGGGTAGGGAGGTGTTTGTTCAGGAAGGTGCGAATGCGCTCGCGGGATGTGTCGTCGAGCACGCCATCCGGCGCGTTGCGCGTGACAATCCACTCGCTCACGAAGGCGGGGATGCTGCGTGTGCCGAAACCAGCCTGCTGCACCAGGGCTTTGTTCACACACACTTCGCCAAACACCTGCTGTGCCTTTTGCTCGTAGCGCTGGAGTTCCGCCATGCTGTTTCCCCCTGGCTCAATCAAAGAAATCGTCTATGCTCTCGTCCTCAACCTGCAACCGTCGCACCGGGATGCGCTGCTGCCCTTGCTGCTCGTGGGGTGTACCGGCAACGTGGCAGCGCACCACCCACCGCACCACCAGTTCCGTCTCGCGGGTCGAGATGGGGGGGAAGGTTATCTCCATCCGGTGCGTACTCATTGCAGCAATGCGCTCAATCGTGGGCAGCGAGCCAACCCCGTCCACCTGGATGCTCACCGCGTTGAGTGGGGCCGGGTTGGGGTTGACCACCTCCAGCGTGAGCGCGGTTTGCTGGTTAGCTCGCAGTGCTCCCACCAGTTGCACCGTAATCTGCTCCAGTGGAAGCCGCTCTGGTGCAAGGTGCAGCAGCGGCACGATCACCTCCTCCGGTGTCAGGCCACCGTGTGTCCACCCAGTGGGGCGGCGCTTGATGGCGGCGTAGCCGCGTGGTACGAGGTAGTGCTGTGCAAGTTGGTAGCGCGTGCGTTCCAGCACATACCAGTGGGTGGTTACATCGGGTGGTAGTTGGTGCGGGTCGGTGACGACAACTGCCCGTGGGCTGTGCTTCTCAGCCTGGACCGTCGTCTCATCCTCCCAGATGTCGAACACCTCCTGAGCTTCAGCAGGGAGCGGCAGACACGTGGCGTCGGCAGGCAGCAGCGTGCTGCCGTGGTCGCTGCCAATCAGCGCATGAAATGCCTGTCCTTGCTGAATACACGTCTGCATCATTCTCACCAGGCCGTCGGCCAGGTCGTTCAGGTAGCCGCGGATGCCAGCATTGTCAGTAAAGGTCGGGGTGTCGTGGGCAACGTGGTCGAGCAGATTGAACAGCACTACCAGGCAGCGGAGGGGAGCACCACTTTGCAGCACGCTGATGCCTTCCTGCATCGTGGAACAGACGTGGTGGGGGATGCCGCTCTTGCCAAGTTGTTCACGTGCGGCCTGGGCAATGGTCGGGGGCAACGTCTCGGTTGCAGGCAACCCCGTTACCAGCACGCGCTTGGAGACGCTGGTGATGGAAGGAAGCGCGGCCACGCCTGCTGCCTGCGCCTGTGGATAGACGCCACGCTGCTCGCACGCTGCGCCGAGATGCTCTCCCTGCCACCACGTCAGCCCATCCACCACGAGCCAGACGACCAGCGCGTGCGCGTCGCGGTCGAGGACCTGGCGCATTTGTTGATACTGGTTGATGACGATGGGCGATGGTTCAGTGTTGAGCCAGGCAGGGTAGGATTCGGCGAGCCAGTCGGCAAACGCGATGGCACAGGCACGCTGGTGCTCGCGTGTCTGACCGCTGCGGATAGTCCAGGCGAAGTAGGGCATATACTCCTGCGTTGCCCACCGCAACCACCGCTCGACAGACCACGCCGGGTCGGGGAGGGGTGGCGTTGCGGGCACCACCCGCGTGGCAAGCTCCTGCACCACCTTGCTGGCAGTGGGCAGTTGGTCGAATCGCACTGCAATGCGTTGCAGCAGGTCGGTATCGAGGACATCAGGGTGACGGTCAAGAATGCTGGTCAGGGAGGTGAGTTCCGCCTGGCTCAGTCCTGACATCTGGTCAATCGCAGCTGCGATACGCAGTTCAGGCGATTGCTCTGAGGCCGCAAATGCCCGGCTCCAGTACGATGCAATGAGTGATGCTCGTTCGCCCAGGAGCGCGATGCACACCTCGTACTGGTTGCGGGGGGCATCAATCAGCGGAGCATCGTACCAACCCTGCTGCTGGAGCCACTGCGTGTCGTAGCGGTACAGCGTGGCGTGCAAAAGCATGCGGATGCTATCGTTGCGGAGCGTGGCAGCCTGTAAATAACCATAAGCAGCGTTCTGTGCAACCCACTGGTCAAGCTGTGCCTGTGCCAGCGGCAGCAGAGGGTTGGAGATGGGCGCGGGTTGCTGCGCGGCCCACGCTGCAAGCTGGGCCAGGTGATCGGGGTAGGCGTGAGGATATCCCCACAGGTCATCGAGTTTCTGTCCCAGAATCCAGGCCACCGGGTCAACGGCAATGCCTGGCTGTGGGGGTGTCAGCGATGCCAGATCAAGCTGGACAATACGCTCTCGTGTGAAGAGCGAAGGCGGCGCGAAGCCGAAGAAGGCAACAAACTCCTCGGCAGGGTCAGCCATTTTCCAGGCGACCACATCAGTGGGGTAGGTTCGCAGGTCTTTGAACCAGTGGAGCAGCGTGGGATGGGTAACATGCACGGTGAGCGCAGTGTGGTCATTCAGCGCCCGCTGAATCGCCATTCGCACAGGGACGTAGTCGGCAATGTGCGCTGCTGTGAGCGCGTCGGGCGGTGGTGATTGGTAGTGGTGCGGGTCTTCCAGAATGGTTATCACGGCTGAAATTCCTCGTTGAATGCCTTGATCAGCCAGCGCCGTTCATCGGGGGTGAGTTCGTTCAACTGTGCTTTGAACTGCTCCCAGAGGGTCTGTACCTGCGGCGTGGCGTCACCGACCCGCCCGCGCTGCGCTATCTCGCAGGCGGCCTCGCAGATTCTGGTGACATAGGTCGTGCGGATATTCCAGGTTTGCCACTTCTCATACGACTCGCCCACCTCGCAAATCTCTCGAGGGAGCCGGACCAGCAACGCACTGCGGGGATCAGCCTCGCTTGTCTGGAGAGCGCTGTGCAGCGCGGTCGCATTGGGAGAGAGCTTCTCGCCGGGCAGCAGGATGTGCTGCTTCGGCCAGTTGTGAATCCCGGCCAGGATAGTTGCAATCGTGTCGCCATCGTCAGCTACGCCGAACGCCTTGCCTATTGAGGTGTAGAGATGGTGCTCTAATCGGTTGCCCAACGTCCTGACAAGCTGGCATACCAGCATGAAACGCTCCAGCAGGTCGTCAACATCGTTCTGTCCCCATTCGCTGCTGGCTGCGTGCTGACCGAGCGCGGCGGGCAGCGTGGTCAGCAGCATGGATGCAAGCTCGTCGGGCAAGCAGGACAGACAGTGAACCAGCACGCTGCCGGTAGCGATTATGGGTTCTTGAAACTTCGGGAACAACTCCCGCATATCATGCTCACTCAGAGTAGCAGCAAACCTGGGGAGCCGGTGCGAAGAAAGCCAGTCGTGGAGGTGTTGCGCTACTATCGCCAGCAAGCGCCGCTGCTCCCAGGCTGTCTCAGTCAGTGGTCGCCGCAACCCTTGCGTCACGATGCTGGTGAGCCAGGCGTGCTCCGCTCCGGTCAGGGGTACGTAGGCGTTGATTTCACCAACCACCTGCTGCACGCTGGCAAGGTAATGGTCCAGGACCTGGCAGGTGGGCCACTGCTGGTATGCCTGACCAATATCGGCAAGGGCGCGGGGCAGGGTGCTGAGCAGCACCGTTTCGGCATCCCCTGTCTCCGCAGTGATATGGCGCAGCAATATGCTGGCATCGTCGGACAAATCATTCTCCGCTGGAATGGGATGTTCAGTATACCAGTGCGCCAGAACCTCACGTATTGCAGGGCGAATGTCGGTTGCAGGCGGCCCGTACGCATCAGCAAAGATGCTGGCAATGCTGGTCAGCACATGCTGACGCAGGCGCATATCAAATTGCGAGGCATGCTGGAGTGCTGCGGCAAAGCGTTCGAGCGCATCCTGGACTTCCTGCTTGCGCCAACTCTGGATACCAAACTGCTTTGCCAGCGTTTCGATAATTTCTGCCTCCCACTGAGCAGCGTCATCGTGTACCCGCTGCAAGAGGTAAGTCATGTCCTGACACCGTGGTGCTTCCAGGTCGGGGTAGAGTTGCTGAAGGTGGGGCAGGTCTATCGTGGTGGCACAGGCGGGCCACGCGAACCCCTGTGCCCATGCGACAAGGTGTCGGGCCACCTCGCTGGTGGAGGCGCTGGTCATCGGGCGGCCAGTCGCCGCATTTGCCAGACCAACCCGCCAGACGTCTTCGCCCGGTGCTGCTTCCTTCCATCGCTCCTCTATTTCCTGAAGCGCTTTCTGGATTTCCTGTTCCAGTCGGGCCAGGCTATCAAGCGACGACAGCGCTGGTACTCGGTATTGATACCGATAATCGTCTTTGCGTATTCTTCCAGGATGGTCTGCTCAATCGAACCGCGTGGTTCGTTGATCAGACGAAAGAGGGTACGAGTTGAGGTGTTCAATGTTTCTGGATTGACAACCTGCCTTTTCTGCCGCCACCCATAGATAGCATTCCATCGCTGTTCAGCAGGCAGATCTTCGTAGCCAAAGCGTGTTGCAACGCGCTGTTCGGCATAGAGCCTGACCGCATGCGGAAATTGCTTCAAGGTATCGCGGACTTCAGCAAAGTGGGCTATCAATTCGGTTGCGTGCTCGTCACCCCACTGCGTGCGATCTGCGGGTGCGCCAAGAGATTGGGGCAGGTCGTCCATCAGCACGACCTGCACGACCGACGGGTTTTTCCTGTGCTGAACCATCAGGAGGGCAGCAGCAAGGATGGTCTGGGGACATTCGGGCATCAACTCCTGAGCGGTTTCCAGGGGCAGTTGCTCCACCAGCAGTGGCAATTTGAGCTGTCTGATCCAGGTGTGTACCTCGTCGGCAACGTTCGCTCGCAAGGATTTGCCCTGGGTGGTACTTGACACTGGTGGTCTTTTGAGACCGTGTTCAACAAGGCCACGCAGCCACCGCCGTTCTGCATCGCTCAACGGATGGAAGCGCAGTGTGTAGCTGTCGGGGTGGTCAAGCAGCGTCATCAGCAGCGTGATATCTACATTCGGGCGTCCAGCGGTGGCTTTCTTGGGTCCTATTTCGATGGAGTCGGCATAGGTGGTGATGAATGCCGCTAGATAGACCAGCAGCAGCGAGTCATACAACCCGTAGGGGGGCTTGCGGAGCGTTGTGGCAATGCTTGACCAGGATTTGCCCGCCACCAATTGCTCATGGATCAATCGCCATACTTTTCTACTGGCTATGAGACCGGCATCAGGCTCACTCGCTCCATAGACTTCGTATGATCCTTCGGTTCTGTCGAGTTTCAGCACGCCCAACGAGGAAGCACAGGTACGAATAATGGTTTCTGTTGCTCCCTTCGATGCTTTTGCAATCTGTACTTCTCCCTTGATAATACTCTCGACGGCCTTTTTCAGGCTCGGAGAAGGAGCGCCGGGTTTGAAATGATGGGCCAGTTGATGGGGCGGAGTGTCGGGGAAAAGCTGTCCCATGAGCTTGCTGGCAACTTCATACACCTTTGGCTGGCTCTGTGCGGTATGCCCAACACCGTTGACAAACCACTCCCAGTGACGAACATCGCGCAGGGTCTTGAGGGACTGATCAAGGTTGGCACGGTATACCTTCCCGATCAAGCCAGTATCCAGAAGATAGGCTTTCGCTCCACCTTCCAGGTCCGGGACATCGCGCACCCGTTCCAGGGCTTTATAGTCCTGGAGCGCACTCAGGATGTGCAGCGGCATCACAGGGACGGCAACAATCAGGTTGCGATGCTGGCGGGTCAATTCGCGTGCCGCGCTCTGTGCGGTAGCTCGTTCGGTGTCGCTGACTGCCACCACGTACCAGAGCAGCGCATCGGGTGCTCGGCTCAAGTCTCCTTTCAGTTTCAGTTGTGCCGGTTGAAGCAGGGCCTCTGCACTGACATAGTATGCGGTCAGTTCACGGTGACTCCCCCGCTGTTGATTGTAGTCCCTGGCCTGGATGGATTCTGCCCCATACTGGGACTGGAGTGCTGCTACGTTGACCGGGGATTTTTGCGATATTTCCCGTATCTGCTGCCTGAGCTTGACGACGCTGACGCGCCCCGGCAGCGGCAGACTGTAGAGGCCGTTTTCTGATCCCGGTGGATAGATGGCCTCAACTTTTTCCAGGATGTCAAGGGCTTTCTGAAGGTCGCTGCTGGCTTCAGGAGGGAGGTTTAATGCCTGCTGTAACCGCGCACGGGTAGGAGACAACACCTGGTCAGGAGCGACAACTTCACAAAAGGCAATGATCTTCAAGACCCGTTCGGCAAGCTGCGTGTCAACCGTTGCCGTGTGCAGCGCTTGCAGCGAGTGGTGATAGGCGTCGGTAAGGTCGGGCTTTCTGGTAGCAATGCTTTCCTGGAAATAGTCGAACAGTACATCCAGCGTCAGCAGGGTGTACCAGCAAGAGAACGGGGTGGTAAGGTTTTCCCGATTGACAAAGCCCATCAACCCTTCGTCGCTCTTGAGGAACTGAAACATCGTGCGCTGGCTCTGGGCAACGCTGCGGTTGATCAGCGGCAGCGCATAAGTGGTCAGCGGGTGGAGCGGGAAGGCCCCCACGACAACCGTGTCGCGCACCCAGTCGCGGTTGCGTCCCTGCTGCTTCCATATCGGGGTCGCGATGTCCATCAGTGCATCGCGCTGGCTGTTCGGGAGCGTGAGGTCCTGGTGCTTGCGAATAGCCCCTTTGATAAGCTCTTCCCCGGCCTGTATCGCCAGTGAATGCTGCTTGAAACGCCCGCCCAGGCGCTCAATGGCTTTGCTGGCCTGGCCGCTTTTGCTCTCCATGGATGCTGCGGCAAAACTTTCGAGGCTGGCAACCAGGAAATGCAGTTGCGCCGCCCCGGAAGAATAACTTCGTTCGGCCACATTCTGCACCGCCATCGTCTCGGAGTCAATCTCGCTCGACTGCTGGTCAATCGCCCGTTCAAAGCGCCGCAAGAATTCGGTGAACTCATCGCAGACAATCAGAATACCGCTGTGTGTTCCCCGCTCATGCAGTGCCCGTGTGACCTGGACCAACGCCTCGTGAGGCTGGCTGTAGCCATAGACATTGAAGTCCGTGCCGGTGATTTTCTGGAACACCCGCAGAAAGGCCGGGAAGACCAGGTCAGCCTGGGGGCTGGCAAGTTCAGCCAGCAGTCCCGCTATCTCCTTGCCTTCGCTTTCCTGGAGCAGTTGGCAGTAGTCGTGAAAGCGGGGATGTCCGCTCTGTTCCCACTCGGTCAGTTTTTCACGAGCTGCTTCATATTTGGTCCTGGTCATCAGGTCTGCCAACCCATGCTGCGCCAACGCCTGTTCAATCCCGTGCATCACGAAGCCAGGAAAGCGGGTGTTGGGATCGGCCTGCAACAGCACCACAAGAAACGGCAGCTTGCCGCTCCGCCGTTGAACGATAATCTCGTGTCTGGTGGGGTCGGCAGCTTGCACCCGCTGGTAGAAAGGTTGCATCACGGGGTCATCAACGGGACGCGACAGGTAGTTGCAAATCATCAGCAGCAGGTCGGATTTGCCCGTTCCATAGGTTCCCACGAGCATCCGGGCCCGTTCGGTGCTGTTGGGGTTGAGACTCTGCGCTAGCTCGGTAAAGAGGGCGATGCTATCCGTTGTTGGGATGTAGCTTTTGACCAACCGCGCATTCAGTTCAGGGTGTTCAAAGTCGGTTGGGAGCTGCACCGAAGGCTTGAATTCAGCATCAACAGTGACCAGTTCAGCAAGACGGTGGTTGGTGTCAGTCATGAGCTTTCCCCCGTAAGGTCAAGACAATAGCGAGTATCCTGATCGGGAAGACAATTGACAAGCGTACTGCAATCAAGCAGATGGGTGACGATGAGCACCCCACAGCGTGGGTAAGGGATGCGACTGGCTTTGCTAGCCCAGACACGCCGCTGATCGTGCGACCAGGTAGCAAGCAGTGCGTCTATCTCGTCCACAATCAGCACTGGAGCGGGACGTGCTTCCATCCACGTTTTCAGGGTTGGTAGCAGGTGGTCGGGATGGTAGGTGGCAATGGTTGCAGTCAGGGCGTCGAAGTAGCCGGGGGTCAGGGTGTGGTCAAGGTAGTGCCACCCAAACGTGTCGCTTAGTTGCCGGGCGAGATGGGTTTTGCCTGAGCGTGGAGGGCCAGTCAGCCAGGCAACCCGGTAGCGCGGTTGCTGGAAGCACCATTGAAGCTGCTGCGTTGCTCGTTCGAGAAGGGGTGTCATAGGCTTTGATAGGAGTGCGCCAGGAATGCGAGCGGGTTGTCGTGAAAACGTCGAGTGACCGGCTCATGCTGCGTGTCGGCAAAGGTGAGCAGTCCCTTGCTTTGCAGCATCCCCACCGTTTGCCGCACCTGGGTACGGCCCATCACGAAGATACGCCCGATCATCTCTGGTTCTTCGCAGAGTTGGGTCAGCCGCAGGGTGTCGAAGGTGGGGAAGCGCCGCTGCCAGCTATCGAACAGGACGTAGGCGACGATAGATATATCAGGTTGTGTGCCCACAACTTCGTAGGTATCCTTTTTGCTACTGTGGAGCAAGCCGAGGCTGCCCAGGGCTTCCGAGCGCACATAGCACTTGAGAAACTCTTTGCAATCATCGGGAACATAGCCAAGGCTGTTGGCGGTGTGAGCAAGTGTGCGCTCCATATATGCCTTCATTTCGGTGCTGGTAAAGCTCTTGCCCGGCGTAGCAAACTCGTTGAAGAAGCTATGCCACACTGCGGCACGCTCTTCCTGCTGGCTGGCAACAAGGTGGTAGTGCAACCCCCAGAGGGTGCCAGGTTGCTCCAGGTAGGGGTCATAGTGGGCAACAGCGTTGCCGAACTCAGCGATGGTGTAGGTTTTGCGCTCGAAGCGACCCAGGCCAGTCTTGCACAACCAGCCACGAAAGCCCTCGACCATGTAGGGGTTGACCCCCATAGCGGCAGCCACGGCTTCTCTCGATGCGGTGCGGTCTTGGACGACGCAGCGAAGCATGGCCGAGAGGCGCTCACGGTTCAGGGTGAAATTGTTATGGAACTTGAAGTCGCGCATCAGTGCTCTTTCTTTCCCCTGATTCAGTTCGGTCAAGCGGTCATCGGTCTGTCAGACAGTGATGGGATCTCGCTTGCGTTGAACAAACAAATATGCTACCATGTGAACAGCATCATAGAGAACCAGAAAGAACCCCATCTGAACCTAATCAACCAGGGTGGGGTCTTTCAGTATCAATCTCAAGTATAACACACCCTTTTCTGGTATGCTGCGCTCCTCCGAATACGCCTGGAGTACCTGTTTCTCTCATCAGAGAGCCAGGGAAGGCCACCTACGCAAAGAGACCTCTTTTCCCAGAACCGCAGTTTTTCCACTCCCATCATGTGGTATAATCGTAGCATGTACGTACGGCTCGTGCTCTTCCCGCAAGGAGGGGGACATTCCGATGGATACTCATCCGCCACTCTTCGCGCTCCCGGCGCTGGAAGCCGAAGCCCGCGCCATCATCGAACCGCGCCGCGTCCTCATCGAGGCGTTTGCTCGCCAGTGCGTGGGCAAGCAGCGTGCCGACCTGGACGCCAATGCGCTTGACCCTGGTGCGCTGTGGCCCGCCTTCCGCGAGGTAGCGCCAACGCTCGCGCCGCTGGACTACCTGCCCCTGGCCCGGCAGCTTGAGGTCCGTGCTCACAGGTCACTGATGACGCACGTGCAGGAAGCCTATCTGCAACGGCTGCACCGCACCCATGCCCTGCACCCCCCTGGGCACAACCCCCAGAAGAAAGCCCCACCGCTCGACGCGCCTGCCGTGGCGGCAACCCTTGACCGCATCCGGGCGGTGATTGCTGCCTCCGATAACCTGACCCAATGGGCCAGCGCATTCATGAGCCAGGAACTGTTTCACGACCCCCGGACCGCGAAGCAGGCCGCCTATGACCTGGCAAAGATGCCCCGCCGTGCCGCACACCTGGCCCGCAGTCTGGTGCAGAGGTGGCTGCACACCGACGACAGCGCCCTGCTGCACCACGCAACCTATCCCCACGCGACGGAACTGGACATGCTGCAATCCCAGGCTGCGGAGGCTGCCCGTCAGAGCAGCGGAGCCATTGACCTCCCTACCGTGCTGCGTGAGCTTCGCGCCGATGTGGTCTGCCTTGCGCGGGTGCTCCAGCACCCCGACCTGAACGCGCCCGACCAGAGGCGGGTCTCTCCCCACCACAGGCTCTATGACGTGAGCCTCTGGCACCAACCACCTCACAGCGACTATCGCAAACACGCCCAGGAACGACTGCCCGACGAGATGTGCGAGATGATTGTGCGGGACCTGATGCAACAGCGGGGCTGCGACGCGGCAACCGCGGCACAGATCTTTGATTGCTATCTCTTCAGCACGCTGTCTGTTCTCGTCACGTGGCGCTGCCAGCAGCACCATCCCACCCTTGACCTCCACCTGGAGCGTGGGCGCATTCGGCACGCCACCGAGAAACGTATCGCGGGCCTGCCACCCACGGCACAGCAAACAATTTGTAACCGACTGGACTATCTCCAGGATGCGCTGAGCAGCGCGGGGGTGTCGCTCTCCCTGTCCAGTCTGGTCACGGACCTGCCGGGAAGCGCCAATTGATAAATTGATAATACGCCATATTACCATCGAGCAAATTATCCAGGATGAGCAACGAGTACAGTTTCAGCCGCATGACTCGTTCTTACTTGCTTACCCTGAGTTTATAGCATACCTGGCAAGCCACGAGGTATTAACTCAACATCACCTCATCATCGCTGCCAATTTTACCTACGGGTGGATGCCAACTATGTTCGAGTTTCGGGTGGATGATCTTGCTCCTGCCATAGCCATTTGCAATCAGGTGAAAGCTGGACACCAGATAGGAGCACCAGAACTTGAACGCATGGTGGCGACTATCAATAACTCGCTGGTTGGCGCATCGAAGCTCCTCCATTTTATCAACCCGCATCAGTATCCGATATGGGATTCACGGGTCTATCGCTATATCACGGGAAAGGACAACTACTATCAGTTGTGTAAGACCCAAAACTACCTTTCCTACCTCAACCTCTGCACAGAAATTACGCAAGATTCGCGCTTTGCTACAGTACAGGAATCAATCAGCAAGAAAATGGGTTATGTTGTCACTGCCTTCCGTGCTGTGGAAGTGGTTATGTTTGAATGTAGTGGAGAGGGGTCTCACCCTGTATGACGCCATCTGGCACCCTCACAACATCGAGTGGCCGCTGCGCGGACTGCTCGAACACATCCTGCTACCCAGACCGTTGTCACAGCACGACCTTTCAGGCATCCGCGAAGCAGCATACTGGATGCATGCCAGCGTTCAGAACATGTCTGATGCAAGACTGAAGGAGAAACTCGCCAACCATCCCTTCATTAAGCAGACCATTGCTGATCTTCAGGAGAAATACCAACCCGCCAGACTGCCGGGGCGTCGCCGCGCTCCCCGGCAGCAGATGACGGTTCAGGCGGCGCAAACCGCCATCCGAACCTGGCTGTATACTCGCGGATTTACGGGAGAGAATCAGGGAACGCACCGCATTGAGCACGAGAAGGTACCGAGGAAAATCCGCGACCGAGGATACATCATGCCTGGCTTCGACACGGTCGTCGCAGGGTACCTGCTGCCGGTGGTAGCGACCGAGGTGCCAACCGTGCGCGATGGCGTGGAGTACCACGGGGTCATCTATCAAAACGCAGCGTCGGGGATTGAGCCGGGGTCCAGCGTGACCTCCGGGCGTTCCAGCGCGGCACTGAGCGTCCCCAGGCCGTCTTTGCGGCCTATGGCGATCCGCCAGTGCTGCGCTATCTGGAGAGAGCAAGAGAAGCGTAACATTGGAATACATGTGCGCAAGGAGGGAACGATGCGTAGTGAGGCACCATCAGAGCAACCGCATGAAGCGTCTCAGGAAGAGCCATCACTTTCTCCTATCGTCCCGCTCAAAGGGCGCAGGGTCAAGAGCTTTGAAACGATGACTGACGAAGAATGGAAAGCTCTGGAAGTCAGAGGGCGCGGCAAGAGTTGGTATATTGAACTCGAACAATGGATGCAGCGCCTGATCGAGGCAAAAGCAAACAACCGACAGTCCATCAATCAAGATGCCCTGTACGGCACTGGTTTACGAAACCAGGCAGCGGAAGCAATGAAGGTCACGGTCTGGACCATTGATGACAAACTGGAGCGCTATGAGGCCAATCCATGCATTGATGCATTGCTGGATAGACCGCCGGGGCCGGAATCATCTATCACCCTGACGGAAGAGCAGCAAGGGGTTATTCTTTTTGTCCTCATACCAATTTGCGTTTTGACGAAGCACACTGAAATGGCTACAGATTGCCCGAAAACGCGATGAGATTTGCTATGCCATAACGCAAGTTGGTATCAAAAACCCCAGGAAAGAACTCAACCTCAAGGATGGACCCATACGAATCCCGACAAAACCCGGGCCGACCTTCCTGCATCGCCGCATTTTCCCGCGCCTGTTTCCCGACGACACCGTGAGCCTTGACAAGATCAAGCGATACATCCGTTTGATGCGTTCGTCGAGTCCTGAAACCGATCTGGTCATCAACCTGGCACAATATGGCGCAGATGTTATCAGAAACAAATATATGCCTACCCCTCGCAACGATGCAGAGCGCCCTGGTCAACGAGTGCTCATCGATGCGCGTCCACTCCCCATGTATATCAAACATAACGGTATCGTCTGTACGGTGGCAATTCTGCTGATGATTGATGACTTCTCACGGTTCCCTATTCGCGCCCGGCTGGTCCCCCGTAAGATTGTTGACTGGAATAACCTCCCGAAACGGGCCGATATTACTGCTGATGATGTGGCCGTGCTCATCGCGTCGGCCATCTGGTTCGATGATTTCTGCTTCGAAGAACTGTATACGGATAATGCATCAAGCAACAAAGCCGTGGGCAAACTTCTGGCTGAGATCACGGCAGATGAACTGATTGCAGATATCACTGGTGGAGGAGACACATTCATCCATTTTGTCAAGAGCATTCCTGGTCGTCCGCGAGCATGCGGGAAAGTCGAGAAGGCGCTTGGCTTGCTCAATGAAGCCATCGATGGTCATCCCGGGTTTGTTGCCGACGAAGGCGACTGGAAATGTCTCCACGATGCCCAGAACCACCCTGAACTCTACCCACTCGAAAAGGTGGAAAAACTGCTCAACGACCATCTTGAACACCTGCGTGATCGGTCGTTCGGGAATAGAAAGCAGACTCGTCGGGAACTCTGGACATCCAAAGGAAAGCGGCCAGCCCTACCTATTCGCAAACTGGTGCATTCATGCCGAAACAGCGCAAGGCAGAGAAACCCGTAGCTATCGACAATTATCAAGATACGCTTTCTGGAGGAATACCACGAGGACTACTTCGAGCCACGTCTGGAAACCGAGGAGGACTGGTGGCTCTGGTTGGTGGCAATTGTGCGGAAAGAACGCATTCCACTGAAGGCCATCAAGCTGGATGATGAACAATGGTACGTTGAAGGCTGCCTCGATCCGGACAATCCACACACCAGTTGGCGGCGACTGGTTTTGAAATGCAGCCAGCGCATCAACAAAGCCTGGCGCAACCAGATGATTGCACACTCTCTCAAAAGGATGCGGGAGATGGATGCAGACCTCGCCGTGCAACTGGATGGGATGGTGCAGGAGCTTCTTCAGGATAATGAGGATGAAGGGGATGAAACAGCGGCATTGGCGGATGCACCGGAATCAGCGTCGCCTGATACAGGAGATACATCGTCCGACCATCGGTTGGCATCCAGGGCACCGCGCACCATCTCGACCCGCACCAGGCCCTCAACCCCACCCCCACCGCAGAAGCCGTCTGGTGTGATACGTTCGATGATATTGATTTTGATGCCCTGTTGTAGCGTATTCCTGGGCATGGTGGAGCTACGGTAGATGCGTGAGCGACGTGAGAGGAACGGCCTATGGCGCATGTCAATGTTGATCAATACATTACCACTGCCCAAACCGCAGCACGGGTGCAACGGCTGAATCAGGCGGTGCTGGACCTGGAGGTCCTCCCGGTCATTGGCGGCAGTGGGAGCGGCAAGCGGGCCTTTCTCGAATGGTGGTGGCAGGGTGGCTGCGCGGATACGGAGTTTGCGGGCGATTATCCCATCAATAGCCACGAAATCCTGTTGGTGCGAGCACGCCACCCAGGATCATCGGCATCGGTCGTCAGCGATGTTCTGACTGGTCTGGAGGTGGCGCTGAAAGAGCTGGAGCGTGCGAACATGAATGGCGAACTGCCCCAACCGCTGATGAACCCCAGAACACTGCGTACCCAGGGCCAACTCTCTTCCTTGATGCGGCACACGATCAAGCCGCTGATGGACAAACTCAATCCGCAAGCTATCGTCATGTTGGAAGCACATTACCTGGATACGCCTGCGTTACACGACCTGATTGAATTGTATGCACCGACGCGCCGAACGTCGCTGCGCCGACCCGAACGGGGACTTATTCTGTGCGGCAATACCGAGACGACGGAGAAAGTAGCTACTCCCTTCAGAAAGGTGTTGAAGACCACCGGGTTCACACGGGCTGCGCTCCCAGATGCGATGGTCTATGCGCCACTCGCTGACCGGACGGAGTTTGCCCAGATTATCACGCGCCTGGTGCGTCAGAACTTGCAAGCGGTTCCGGCAGAAGATTTGCCAATGAAAGAGATTGCCGCTCGGTTCAGTGAATGGACAGACAAGGAGTGGCTTCTGATTCGCACCCTGGCGTACATTGCGGACAGATGTCTTGGGAAACAACGGGGAGATGAGCCGCGGCAGTTCACCCGGAACGTGCTGGAGTGCATTGAACAGACATGGGTGAAGCGAACAAAGGGGACTCGATAACAGGCCCTTGCACGAAGGGATCAGATACAGGTCTAATGAGAACGGATACAGTGGAACAGGAAAACACGGAGAGAAAAGCTATGGATCAGGGACGTCTGACCACAACACCATGCCCTCCGAGGGATCTCGATCACTCGGCAGACATAGCATCTTCAAGGGTGCCTGCTGGCTGCAATGTGGAGCGAACCTTGCCCTCGATTGGTGCTTCTGCTTTCTGTGCTTTCCGTGATGTGTCCCCCTCACAGACCCCTGCTGCAACCCAGTCGAACGTGACTGAGATGCGGCAAAACTCCGATGTAGAGCGAACCCTGCCCCGGAATGTGGAGCGAACTGCACCGCGATGTGGAGCGAACCCTGCCCCGGAATAATACCACTAGGACTTTCGCTTCTGAGCGATTATATGGTCTCCTCGTGCTGTCGCACTGAGTGACAGTCAGGGTCTCAAACCCTTTCACAAGGGGATTCTTACTTCGTTCAAAATATCACAAGCGAAAGTCCTAACCACATTTATCGCTCTGATGTAACAAAATGGAACTGCTGGCAACCATCCACTGGCTTGCTACTCGTGAAAACCCAACCATCCAGCAGGATGTTGACGCGGCAATCCAGGGAGTGCAGGCCTGGAACAAACACAAACAATAGCTTTTTTGCCCGGAACATATCCGCGTGGCCTGGAATAGACTGTACGAACAACAATGGATGGGGCCGTGACTCAGCAGTCAACGAAGCCAGGTTCACGATAACTCACCCCCTCACCCCCGCACGACGACCACGCTCCGCCCCGCGGGGGTCGTGGCTGGCTCGGTCGTCGTGCGCTCGGCAAGGTCGGGCAACCCCTCGCGCTGGTCGAAGATGACGAGCCAGCCCGTGTCCAACCCCAACCCCGCCAGGTAGGCATCCAGTTGCTCCAACCCCTTGGACCGCGGGTCGCGCTTCTTGTCGCGGTCACGCCACGTCTTCAACTCAATGGCGAGCGTCACCCCGCCATAGCGCACGCACAGGTCCATACTGTCCTTGCCAATCGCGTATTCTCGCTCAATCGTCCCGCCGGCATTGATCACGCGGTGCAGGAACGCCATCATCACCAGGTGGGGGGCAATCTCGTGGTAGGGCGCACTCTTGAGCAGGGGTTGCCCGTGCTGCTTCCAGAAAGCCAGGAACGCCTCCAGGAGCTTTGACGGGTCCAGCTTGCCGTCGGGCGTGAGCCAGATCGGGGTCAATCGCGGCAGGGTCGTCATCAGCGCATAGGAGAGCATCTGGGGAATGATTTCGCGGTAGATAGGGTTGGCAACCACCAGACCATCGAGCGGGTCGGTGCGGCACAACCCCAGGTCCTGAACCAGGCGAATGGTATCAACAGGAATATCGGGCACAGTCTGCCCGGCCAGCATTGGCTCGATGACCTGCCGAATGCGGGGATCACGCAGCCGTTCGGCCAGGCTGTCCAGGTGGGTATCCTGCCGCTGGATGAGCAACTCTTTTGC
This sequence comes from Chloroflexaceae bacterium, assembly GCA_012032475.1. Taxonomy (GTDB): domain Bacteria; phylum Chloroflexota; class Chloroflexia; order Chloroflexales; family Chloroflexaceae; genus JAAUSY01. The sequence continues at coordinate 16,342 of JAAUSY010000017.1, read as the reverse complement.
CTGGTCTACGTGCGCAGGCGTGATGGGTAGAGCCTGGTCGGGGACGAGCACCTCAGTAAGCTGTCGCGCCAGGGCATTGACGAGCCAGGGCTGCCCCTGGGTGAGATAGAAGGCTCGTGCGGTCGCGTCGGGGGTGAAGACCTGCCCCGTCTCGTCGGTGTGCTGCTGGTAGAGCGCAGCCACTTCGGCGGCAGTGAAGTTGCGCAGCGTGAGGGACTCGGCCTTGATGTTGAAGGGACTGGCGGTGTGCAGGCGGTCGCTCCCACCCGATGCCACCTTGTAATCGCGCACGTCGCGCAGGCCAATGAGCGCCAGCGACCAGGGGAAGGCACGGGGACGGCCCGCGTAGCCGTCCCGAAGCTGGCGTAGCACGGAGATGAGGGTTGTATCCTGGAGCGCGTCGATCTCATCGAGAAACACTACGAGCGGGCGCAGTGAGGCTTTGGCCCAGGCCGTCAGAGCTGCGGCGATTTGTTCACCTGGGGAGGCTTCGGGCCACGGCGGGGGTTGGAGGTCAGCAGGAAGCTGCCAGTCTGCGGCCCCTCGCCATCGTCCCAGGATAGCTTCTTCTGCTTCGCCTGGGTTGTCGTTGAAGGCTGCCCCCACCTCCATCGAAACCAGCACGGCAGTGTACGCACCCTCCGCCGTGAGTTCCTGCGCCAGGGTAAGCAGGGCCGTCGTCTTGCCCGTCTGCCGCGGGGCGTGGAGCACGAAGTAGAGTTTCTGGGCAATCAGACGGGTCACTTCGGGCAGACGAGCCGCTGCGGGTAGCATATAGTGGTCGTTCGGGTTGCACGGCCCCGCCGTGTTGAAGAAGCGGTTCATCGGTTGGCCTCCTTTCTCTTGTTGTTCTGCTCATTATACAGGAAGAACGGCACGGGTGGGGCGCGTTCCTGACCATCAATCAATGGGCTTCCCTGCTACCCTCCCATTGCTTTCCGCACGGCCCCCAGGCACCGTTCCTCGGCCCGCTGGAGATTCTCCTGGTGCCAGGGCAGCGAGAAGTCATCTTGTTCTGCCGCGAGTGCCTGCCGCAGACGGATGGTGCTGGTGTCCGGTTCTATCACCTCGTCACTAAAATTTTCCATATCGTGAACAGCGTAGATAGGCCTTTGGGAAGCAGTAAGTTGGGTGTTCACGATGTCCTCGAACTTGGTCACGAGGTGATAGAACAGACAACCTGGGACAGGAACAGGTTCATCATGGCAGTGTTGGTCTGCGGCACAATGAGCGCGGTCATCCGTCTGAGACTGGGAGCCACCGCACGAGAGACGGAGACGTACTCGCGCCCGATCTGGCGGGGCGCCGTGGGGCGCACCCCTTTGGGAGACCAGCAGCGTTGCGGCGTACTGATGCGGCCAAACCGTCCTTCGTCCTGCGCCATCCCAGCACCGGGCGGGAGTCATCAGCGGCACGGGTCGCGACAGCGGCGGCGACCTGGTCGGCAAACGGGGCTTTCCAGGCCGCCTGTTCCTCCGGGTTGCTGGTCGGGTGCCGCGGGCGGGGAATGACCTTCCGCCTGTGTGACCTGTGCCCGACAGAGCAGATTGATACCCATTGTAACGATTCACCTTTGGGGGGCAGCAACCGGGGAGGGCAGGCATCTTACCTGCCCGGACGCGGGCGAGACGCTCGTGCTCCCAGGGTTTCCTATCGAAGTAAACCGTTGCGTTCAACCAGCGGGTTGACGAAACCCCCGTCCAACGCTATACTGGTAGCATTCTTATTTGTTCTGGTTGGAGTTCACTGGGAAGGAACGTTTGGATAAAACGAGAAGGGGAAGCCCCCCCAGAGGCAGAGATCGCTATCGCATCAATCATCGTATCCGGGCGCGTGAAGTCCGCCTGATTGGCCCCGAAGGAGACCAGGTCGGGATTGTCCCCATCCAGGAGGCGCTGAAGCTCGCGGACCACCACAATCTGGACCTGGTCGAAGTTGCGCCCAACGCGACGCCTCCGGTCTGCCGGTTGATGGACTATGGGAAGTTTCGCTATGAGCAGAGCAAGAAGGAACGTGAGGCACGGAAGCATCAGAAACAGGTGGAGTTGAAAGAAGTCCGCCTGAGACCCAAAACCGATACCCACGACCTTCAGGTCAAGGCAAAGCAGGCACGGAAATTCTTGCTTTCTGGCGATAAGGTCAAGTTTACGCTGCGGTTCCGCGGGCGCGAGATGGCGCACACCAATATCGGGCGCGAGATGCTCGACCAGATCGCAGAAAGTCTGCGCGACATCGCGGTCATTGAGCAGAAACCAACCCTGGAGAGCCGGGCGTTTTCCCTGGTTCTGGCTCCGAATGCCAAAACGCTCAAGAGTGCTCAGCAGGAAAAAAGGGAGAAGATCAGGCAGGATAAGCAAGAAAGCAAAGGTTCTGCTGCGCCCAGAACAGAACCAGAAGCGAAGCCAGGCGACGATGACCATGCCCCGGACGAGGAGGAGTTGGACGAGGGCGATGAGATAGACGACGACGAAGGCGACGAGGACGAAGACGACGAGGACGAAGACGAAGACGACGAGGACGACGAGGACGAAGACGAAGACGACGATAAAAAGTAGGATGGAACAAACATTATGCCAAAAATGAAAACGCATAAAGGGGCAAGTCGCCGCTTTAAGATTACTGGGAGCGGAAAGATTCTCCAGGCAAAGGAAGGGCGCGGTCTCAAGCGAAACCGCGCCAAGCGGGTGCGACGAATGTATGGCAAAATGCTCCCGACCTCGGATACCAACAAGAACCATTTGCAGGTCGCACTGCCATACGGGATAAAGTAGCGGAAAAAGAAGAACAAGAGCATTGGAGAAAGAAGAAGTACGATGGCTCGTGTCAAACGTGGGGTAATGGTGCGCAAGCGCCACAAGAAATTGATGGAACAGGCAAAAGGCTTTCGGGGAAGCCGCAGCCGCCACTTCAAAGTGGCGCACGAAGCGGTGATGAAATCGCTGGCCTATGCCTACCGCGACCGCCGCAACCGCAAGCGCGACTTTCGCCGCCTGTGGGTGCAGCGGATTAACGCTGCGGCGCGGCTGCACGGACTGTCCTACAGCCGCCTGATAAACGGCCTCAAACTCGCAGGTATTGACCTGGACCGCAAAATGCTGGCAGACATGGCTGTGCGCGACCCCGCCGCCTTTGGGAACGTAGTGGCCCAGGTCAAAGCCGCAATGCCGTGATTACCAGCACGGCCCATGGGCATGTGAAAGCTATCCGTTCGCTGGTTGCTCATCGCCAGGAGCGTTCCCGCGAACGGTGTCTGGTTCTTGAAGGGGTGCGGCTGGTCGCTGAGGCGCTGGCCGCTGGCGTGCCTTTGCGGCTGGTGCTCTATGCGCCCGAACAACTGGAGACGACGGAGACGGGGCAGCGTCTTCTGGCACAACTGGCGACCCTTCCAGAAAGCCACGAAGCCACGGCCCGCGTGGTCAGTGCCGCTGCCGACACGGTGACACCCCAGGGCGTGGTTGCGATAGCTCCCTGGCCCGACCTGCCGCCGGCATCCCCGCGCTGGCTGGTGCTGGACGAGGTGCAGGACCCCGGCAATGTGGGGACGCTGCTCCGTTCGGCAGAGGCGGCAGGTATCGGGCAGGTGGTGTGTAGTCAAGGCACCGCCGATGTCTACAGCCCCAAGGTCGTGCGGGCCGCCATGGGGGCACACTTTTTCGTATCATTGCGCTCATCGCAATCGTGGGAGGAAATACGCGAGACCCTGCAAGGTGTTCTGCACATCTATGCCGCCGACGCGGGAGGCAAAACCCCCTACGATGTGGTGGACTGGCAACAACCTGTGGCGCTGATCATTGGGAACGAAGCCCAGGGAATTGGCCCGGAGGGGCACAGCCTGGCAACCAGGCGCATTACCATCCCGATGCAAGGGCGGATCGCATCGCTCAACGCGGCGGTGGCCGGGAGCGTGCTCCTGTTTGAGATGCTGCGGCAGTCCCGAACTGCCGGTCGGGCGTCACACCAGTGACGAAAAATGGGGGGCAAGTGATGCAAACGGCTCTGGCTCTTCCCGGTACCCTGATGGTGCTGATTCTCTCTGCGGCGCTCCTGGTGGCCTGCCGCTCAGAAGCGGAAACACGGCCCACCGCTTTCCCGCCTTCTGACCCACCGACCGTGCTTCTATCCACTTCCACCATCAAACCATCCTCCCCTGAAAATGAAGCGACCGACGAGCACGAGGCCGCCACCATCGTCCCCCTCCCCCCGGAGGGGCAAGAGCCAGAACCGGAGTTAGCGGCCCTCCAGGAAGCACAGCGCGAACCGCTCAACCGGGTGGCCCTGGCGCACGCGCTCGCAGGTCAACCCGACCAGACCGTGGTGCGAACAACGCCCCCGGAAGTGTCGGTAGGGGAGGTGCAACCGTTCTGGGTGAGCAACATCACGCACGACCACAACGACCTCATCACCGCAGAACTGCGCTATGCCGGGCCGGTCGTACTGATGTACGTTGAGCAGGGACTTTCCGTTGACGAGGAAGACCTGGAACATTCCGCCAGGGCGTTTGAGCAGACTATCTACCCGCGCACCCGCGCATTATTCGGCTCAGAGTGGCAGCCGGGCGTTGATGGAGACCCGCGCATCACCATTCTGCACGCCCACCGACAGGGCGACAGCGCCATCGGCTATTTCTCCCCCCGCGACTCCGTGCCGCGGAGCGCCAACCGCTTCAGCAATGAGCGGGACATGTTCACCATGAAGATTTTGCCCGACCACCCTTCCTATCTTTCGGTGCTGGCGCACGAATTCCAACACATGATTCACTGGAACGAGCAGCGGCGTTCAGCCACCTGGTTCAATGAGGGGTGCGCCACCCTGAACCAGGACCTGCTTGGCTTTGGCGAAAGCTGGTTTGCCCAGAGCTACCTGACGAATCCTGACACGCAGCTTACGGCCTGGGGAGCTTCGCCGTCTGCCTCCATTGCCCACTACGGAGCCGCAAACCTCTTCATGCGCTACCTCTACGAGCAATATGCTCACCAGGGAGGGTTGATCGCACTCATCCGCGCCGATGCCAGCAACAACCTGGATGCCTTTGTTGCACAAGCTGCCGCGAGGCGTCCGGACATAACCAGCTTTGGCACCCTGGTGGGTGATTGGGCGGTTGCCAACCTGCTGAACAATCCCCAGATAGCTGATGGGCGCTACGCCTATGTCTCTAACCCGGCTATCTCGGAGGACGAGGACACCATTCCACCTCTGCCCCAGGCCGTGAGGCCAGAGCAGGTCCAAATGGGTGAAACCAGCGGCACGGTGCATCAGTTTGGGGTAGACTACCTATCCCTTCCGAGGGGGAGTCGGTGGCTGACCTTCACCGGGACGACCACCGTCAGCCTGGTCGGAACCATGCCCCAGGGGAACCAAGCCTGGTGGAGCGGGCGCGGCGACCACAGTATGGCAACGCTGACGCGCCCCTTTGACCTGCGAACCTTTGAAACCGCCGTGCTGCGGTTTCGCCTCTGGTATGAGCTAGAACACACCTACGACTACGGATTTGTGACCGCCTCGACGGACGGGGGCGAAACGTGGCAAACGCTGGAGGGTCGCCATACCACTAGTGCCGACCCGCAAGGGGCTAACTACGGGCACGGGTGGACGGGGATCAGTGGACGACCAGGGGTGGATACGGACCGGAGCAAACGCGGCGAATGGGTTGAAGAAGCCATAGACCTCACCCCGTTTGCAGGAACCCAGGTGCTGGTGCGTTTCTGGCAGGTGAGCGACGAAGCCATCAGCGAGGCAGGGATGCTGCTTGACACGATTCGCCTGTGCCACGGGGAGGAAACGAGCACATGTTCCCACGAGAACGACGTGGAGACAGGGACCGGTGGCTGGCAGGCCAGCGGATTCGTGCAGGTTGATGGCGATCTCCCCCAGAAGTGGGAACTCCGGATGGTGCGGATCGACAGCGATGGTACCATCCGGGTTGAGCCACTGCTACGCAACCCGCCTCCCGCATCTGTCAAACAGGAACCGTTCTCGGCTACCGCAGCACTGGAGGCAGATGAGCAAGTGGTGCTGGTGGTTATCGGGGCAACGCCCTTCACGACAGAACCGGCCCGCTACCGCCTGGTGGTGCGATAGCGGCTCGACTCTGTCATTGAGAGGGAGTCTGGGATTGTGCCACCCGGCTGGCGCACCGCTCACTCTGCAGAAGCCGCCGCTTCCCCGCTCCCGCTGCCGTTGCTGTTGCCGTGGTGGTTCGGGGCCGGTACCTGGGCAAGGAACGCCTCCAGAGAGGGAGCGAGCCACGCTGCCTCCACCAGCGGCTCCAACTGCTCCGCCGTGAGCGCCACCAGACGGTGGGACAGGTCGGGCGGAACGACCCCGAACCGCACCTGGAGCGCCCGCTGGATGGTGCGCTGGCGTTCCTCCTGATGCCCCTGCTCCAACCCCTTCAATATGCCTTCCTGGAGGATTTCCTGATACCACGGTGATTGCTGTAACACCACCATATCCCACCTCATAATCTGCTGGATGACCCGACTTTCCAACGCAAAGCGGGCAAAGAACGCCAACAACGTCTCCAGGTCCCGCAACGTCTCGTCGCGGCGCAGCGCCCGTGCGGCCCGCCGCACCATCGCTTCCGTGCCGCCGCCCCGCAGCAGCGGCACAAATGGCAGCAGCGGCGGCAGCGGCGTGCGAAACACCAGGTTCACGTCCACTTCCCACAGGTTGATGACCCGAAAATCCCGTCGCGCCGTCAACCCGAACAGCGTGTGTTCGTAGCGCTCGGCAATGACCACGTTCGGGCCGGGCGGCAGCAGGTTGACCACCACCGGATAGACCGGCCGGCGGTACTTCTCCTCCGCCAGGGCGGAATAGGCCTGGGTGCGCCAGGCCATGCCCTGGTCGCAGCGCAGCTGCATGTCGTTGACCATCAGGAATTCGCCCTCCTGGGGGCTATAGGCATGGATGATGGCGTCGGTTTCGCGGCTCATCCACTGGAACTCCGTGGCGGCGAGGATGCCCTTCGCCCGCACGTCGGGCCGCTGGGTCACCCACTGCACCCATCCGTCGGGGTCCAGGCCAATCAACCGTTTGCTGCCGATGTCGGCGGGTTTTGCCATACGTGAGCAGTTCCTTTCGTTGCGGTTCGTTCGGGATGCAGCGCGGCGTGTCCCCCCACTATCGCTCTTCATGTGCATGATAGCGCGGTTGGGCCGAAAGGGCAAGCAAAAGCCATGGATGACCCAAAAATCCTATTGCCAGATGCTCCCCAAACCGCTATAATACAACACAGACATCAATGGTTCTGCCAAATTTTCAGGATTATCAGAGAGGGCAAAACCCCAGGAAACGCCAGCCACCTGAACGACACAGACCCGGACCAGGAACAGGATCAGCCGCTACGGGGTCCAGCACACCGGGTGAAGGAGGTACTCAATGAGCTTCCGACTGACTGACTTTGCGGCCGCGGAAGAGACTCCCCAGGCAACTGCCACGCCAACCATTGACAAAAATCTGTCGGTCCCCATCCCCCCCCAACCCGACTCCATAGAAGAAACCGGCCTGGGGCGGGGTTTTCTAAATGACCTCATTCTCAAGATTATCTATTTCAGCGGCAATATCACGCCCACCAAAATGGAAGAAGTCACCAAGCTCCCATACCTGGGCGTCATTGACCAGGTACTCAACTACCTCAAACTGGAAGAGTATGTGGATATCATCGGAGCCGAAGGGGGCTTCAGCGAACGAACTTTCCAGTATGTCATTGCCCGCAAAGGTCTGAACAAAGTTCAGGAAGTGCTCGAACGCAGCCAGTATGCCGGAGCCGCGCCCGTTCCGCTGGATGACTACGTCAAAATGGTCAAAAGCCAGTCCATTGGCAACATGGTCGTTGACCAGGCCACCATCCGCGAAGCCTTCAGCCACCTGGTCGTCAGCAACAGTATGCTGGACCGCCTCGGCCCCGCGGCTAACTCGGCTCGTTCACTCTTCCTCTACGGGCCTCCGGGTAATGGCAAAACGACCTTTTCCGAAGGCATCGCCAACCTGCTCAGCGGACACATCCTCCTCCCCTACTCGGTCGAAATAGACGGCCAGATCATCAAGTTGTTCGACCCGCTCAACCACAAGGTCATTGCGCAGCACGAAGTGACCCATGTGGATGAGAGCGAGCCATTTAGTAGCCCCTCCGCAGCGGTTATGCGACCGCCAGACGCCCGGTGGGTTATCTGTAAGCGTCCCCACGTGGTCGTGGGAGGCGAATTGATTCTGGAGCAACTTGAACTCATCTTCGACCCTATCTCCAAAGTTTACGAAGCCCCCTTCCAGATGAAATCCAACGGCGGATTGTTCCTGATAGACGACTTCGGACGTCAGAAATGCCGCCCCCATGACCTGCTCAATCGCTGGATTGTCCCCCTGGAAAAGCAAGTGGATTACCTCGCCCTCCAGACCGGCAAGAAAATCGCTGTGCCATTCGATGTGCTCATCGTCTTCTCGACCAACCTTTCTCCCAAAGACCTGGTTGACGACGCCTTCCTGCGGCGTATCCGCCACAAAATCGAGGTCCCGAACCCCACCCCCAACGAATTCCGCGAAATCTTCAAACGCGTTGCCAAAGCCAAGAAAATCCCCTACAGCGACGATGGCCTGCGCTACCTGATTCAAGAGCACTATATGAAATACGGGCGCGACCTGCGGTCGTGCCACCCCCGCGACCTGTGCGACCAGATTCTCGATGAAGCAAAGTATCGCGGCGTCCAGCCAGCCATGACCAGGGAATTGATAGACCGCGCCTGCATGGCTTACTTTGTCAAGATTAGTTGACCCGAACATTCAGCCTGGTTTCAGCCTGGTTTTTGAACACAACTGGAGGAATCATCCATGTCTCTTTTCAAACGATTGGGAGGAAGTAGCGGAAGCGCAGTTCAGGAGGCTCCACAACCGGTTACCGCGCCGCCAGAGCCGGCCCCGAAGCAGGCCAAAGGAGCGCCAGCACCGGCAGCCGCACCGGTCGAAGCGCCCCCTCCCCCCCCGACGGGAGTTCAGCTTCCGGACGACCGGACCCACCCGCCCCTCGGCAGCGAGAAATTCAAAGAACTGGTCAAGCTCTCGCTCAAACTGGTTGACCGCATCCAGGCTTCCCTTGGCTCCAACACCGATCTCAAGCGGACGCCAGAAACCGAAAAGATGCTGCAAGAACGCTTTGCCCACTTCTACCGCCAGATGCCCGAATCGGCAGAACTCAACGATGAGGATGCCAAGCGGCTCTTCAAGCTGGTCTACGACGAAATGTTGGGGTTTGGCCCACTGCAACCGCTGGTCGAATCAACCGATATTTCCGAAATCATGGTCAACTGCCCCAACCGCGTCTACATTGAGAAAAAAGGGAAGCTCCAGGCAAGCGATATTGTCTTTGCCGACAATGACCACCTGCTCAAGATTGTGGACCGCATCATCCGTCCGCTGGGCCGCCGCGTTGACCGCAAGTGGCCCCTCGTTGATGCTCGCCTGCCCGATGGCAGCCGGGTGAACGCCGTCATTCCGCCCTGCGCAATTGACGGCACGAACATCACCATTCGGAAGTTCTCGAAGAACAAGCTCAAGGTTCAAGACCTGATGAACTTCGGTTCGTTCACTCCGCAGATGGCCGACTTTCTCGAAGCCATCGTCGTGAGCCGCAAAAACGTTGTGGTTTCGGGCGGGACAGGTTCTGGCAAGACGACCCTGATTAACTGCCTCTCAAACTTTATCCCCACAAAAGAGCGCGTGGTAACGATTGAAGACAGTGCCGAGTTGCAGCTTATTCAGGACCACGTCATTCGCCTGGAGGCCAAGCCCGCCGATGTGGACGGCACCGGGCGAGTGAGTATCCGCGACCTGGTTATCAACGCGCTGCGTATGCGGCCTGAGCGTATCATCATCGGGGAGTGTCGTGGAGGGGAGGCGCTGGAAATGCTCCAGGCCATGAACACCGGCCACGATGGCTCGATGTCAACGCTGCACGCCAACAGCCCGCGTGAGGCGCTCAGCCGCCTGGAAACCATGTGTATGATGGCCGGGATGGACCTGCCTGTGATGGTCATTCGGCAGCAAATCGCGGTGGCCGTGCATTTCATCATCCAGCAGTCGCGCCTGGACGACGGCCAGCGCAAAATCACCTACATTACCGAACTCCAGGGGATGGAAGGCGACACAGTGGTGCTTTCCGATATCTTCAAGCTCCACATTGTGGACCGCACCTCCGAAGGGAAGCTGATCTGCGAACACCGCCCCTCCGGTGTACGCCCCAAGTGTACCTCACAGCTCGAAGCCCACGGCTTCCACCTGCCGCCACAGGTCTTCGGGGTGAAATTGTGATGTGATGTGACGATGCGAGTGATGCGTGGCGGACCTGTCACGCACCACTCGTCACTGGCGGGATACCAGATGCCGCGGACGCTCCGGGTATGCCTGTTTATCCATATCCCACCCATTCCGTCCCGAAGCCTCGCGCTAGTCCCCTTCCCACCCTTGCTGCTGCGCTATCTCGCGCAACCCGCGCACCAGCGTCTCAAGTTGCTTGAGCAGCAGGCGGACCTTGAAAGGGGCCGTGTCATCTTTCTTCACCCATTTGACCAGGTCACCTTCGACATAGGCTCGCGAAAGACGGTCCGTTTCTTCGACCATATGGTCGAGCGAGCGGAGGCGAAAGACGCGGGCTTTGTTTCTGGGCTGGTTCTCAACCGTCTCGTCCTCGACCCGCAAAAACTCGTCGTCGGCAGTGGCTTTGGCCTCCTCGTCGTCAAACCAGATATCGTCGTCGTCATCGGTTGCTGGCTCCGACGAGAGCGCTGCGCCCTTTGAGAGCGGGCCGCCGCTGACCGTCACTTCAGGGCCGAGGCGCTCAACCATAGCCCCCCCCTGCTCAAGCATCTGAAGGGCGGATTCCAGGGTGAGGTTGGGGTTATTGATGAAGTATCGTGACAGGCGGCTCAGGTCTGCTGCCGACATCCCCTCATCCACGGCAGCCCGCGCCAGTTCAATCTGGGTGAGCGGGTTGGGGATGGCAACGAGGTGTTGCGCCTGGGTAACGTTCAGTTCGCCGCGGCGGATGAGGTATTGCACCTCCTGGGGGAGGTTCAGCAAGTGCAGGTAGCGACGGATGGTTTTTCCGGTCAATCCTACCGCCCGTCCGGTTTCGTCATCAAGGCTGGTCTCCGATTTTTGCCGTGCGCTTCGAAGATACGCGAGCGGAGGCGAGAAAACGCACGGGCCTTCTCCATATCGTTGAGGTCCTGGCGCTGGACGTTTTCGATGAGCTGTTGCAAAAGCAGGTCCTGGTCATCAGCGTCGAGCAGAATACAGGGGACTTTTTGCAGGCCAAGCTGAATGGCGGCCTTGCGGCGGCGGTTGCCATAGACGATGCGGTAGCGCCCCTGGCCGACGCTGACCACGCCGAGCGGTTGGAGCAACCCCTGTTCGTTAATCGTCTTTGCCAGTCCATCCACGTCGCCTGGTTCCTCGCGTGCGCCCTCCGGGTCTGGTTCGAGCAGGTTAGGGTCGAGATAGAGCAGTTTCATGCCGTCCTTTCTTCGGTTTTTCCGTGCTTCGGTGCTTTGGTGCTTTGGTGCGTCAATGGCACTCGGCCATGCGCCGTGCGTGGTTGTTCGCTACATCCGTGCTCATCCATACCAGTATTATACAATCAATTCGAGCGCCTGCGGAATGGCCTCAACCTCAACCCGGTGCGCGTCAGTTGCCACCACCTCGCCATCGGATGAAACCAGCATCGGGGTGTCGCTCTCCACGACGGCCCGGCGGGTGCGGAGCATTCGGACGGGGGACAGGCGGGTGTGGGTTCCTTTAAGCACCCGCGGGAAGTAGCGGATCATCTCATCGAGGCGGACCGCGCCTACCAGACACAGGTCAAGCAGGCCATCGTCAAGCAGGGCATCGGGGGTGAGACGAAACCCAGCCCCCTGACAGCGCCCGTTGCCCGCGCTGACGAGGAAGAATTTTCGGGAGATTTCGTGGCCCTCGCAGGCAACGGTCATCCGTCGGGGACGGTAGACCGCCAGCGCCCGCAGCACCGCAACGGCGTAGACCATGGCTCCCCTCAGCCGGGTGAGTTTGAGCACTTCTTGAGCTACCAGGGCATGAATGCCTATCCCCAGGTCGTTGAGCAGGTAGCGGGTGCTGGTTCCTCTCGCGGTCGTGATGGTGAGCCGGCCCACGTCAATCATTCGGGTGCGCCCCTCAGCCAGGCGACGGACGGTGCCGGAGATATCGCCGGGCTTCATACCGTCCAGCGACTTGATGAAGTCATTGCCGGTGCCCATCGCCACCAGACCAAGCGCCACCCCCTCCCTCTCTCCGCCACGCGGGCCGCGGCTGCTGAAGATGCCGTTGATAACTTCGTGGAAGGTTCCATCTCCGCCGACGGCGATAATCTGCCGGTAGCCCTGTTCAATGGCCTGCGAGGCCAGCGTGGTAGCGCCCCGGTCCGTGTGGGTGGTCACCAGGTCGAAGGAGAGTCCCGCCCGGTGCAAGGCGTGTTCCAGGGCCGGGCGGTGCTGCTCGGCCAGGCCGCGCCCGGCCCGCGGGTTCAGGATAATACAACGTTTGCTCATAATCAGTGATGAGTGATGAATGACGCGTGACGGGTACGGTCAGGGCCGGCGAGAAACCAGGGGAACATCCCGGTCCGTGCTATACGGCGTGCTCCCCCTCTTCCCGGCGCCGGTGGTGGAGCACCAGCGGTACGTGCAACTGGGTGCTTACCGGGGGAGAGGATGGGGGCATTCCCGGTGCGCCGCGCTGTATCCATTCCTCCAGGGTGCGACCCACGGCTTCCAGGCTCTCGGTGCTGATTTTGTCCAGCGTATCCTGGGTGGTGTGCCAGTAGGGGTAGTCGAAGTCAATCAGGTCAACCGCGGGATGCCCTCCTGAACAAAGGGGATGTGGTCATCTATCATGGTGTGGCGCAGTTCTGGCAGAAAGGCGGGGTATTCCAGGTCGGCGGCAACCTGCCAGATCTGTTCGCGCATCTGCTGGTGCGAGTTGCCTTCGTAGTATATCTGCTGGTCCGCGTCGCCAATCATATCCACCAGGACCATGCCCTGGGGCGTCTGGGTGAGGGTGCTGACGAAGTGGCGTGAGCCAGCAATCCAGTCCCACCCATCCAGGCCGCCGTTATCCTCCGCGTCGAAGGCCACGAGCCAGATAGTCCGCTGAAGGTCCTCTGGCCTGAGCACCCGCGCCAGTTCGAGCAGAACCGCAACGCCGCTGGCTCCATCGTTGGCGGCCGGCACTGGCTCGGTGCGTTGGGCCGGGTCCGGGTCACGGTCGGCCCGACGGCGGCTGTCGTAATGCGCCCCGATGACCAGCAGCGGACCTTCGCCCCGCTTGCCAATCAGGTTGCGGCAGTCGGTTTGCTGATAGACGAAGGGCTGTTCTTCGGCGACCCACCCCTGCGTGGCAAACTGGCTCAGGATGTAGTCTCCGCATTTGCGCCAGCCTTCGGTGCCCGTGTGGCGCGGCACATACTGCATCTGCGCCATCGCATGGTGAAAGGCAAAGTCGCCGCTGAAGTGCGCCAACTGGGGGAGCACCGTGGGGGGAGGGGTGGCCGTCGCGGCAACGCTGGTGGGTTCGGTCCCCGCGGGGCCCCGTGCGGTGGCACACCCGCCGAGCAACACCAGCACCGATTGGAGAAACTGGCGGCGCGTCAGCACGCGCTGGTGCAGCACTGATGAAAGTTTAGAAGAAGCAGTGGGTCTGGTCATAGGTTTCTGGTTCCTTGTTCCTGGCCGGTTCCTGAACGCTTCGCCTTCTCGTCCTTTCGCCAGTCCCAAGTATACCAGATCCGGGGGAATCGTTCCATGCATCCCCCGTCATCCCCCAGACGTGGGGAAGGCTGTGGTATAATGCTCACGCTGGCAGGATCTCGAACTGGTATCCCCTGGGATTGGGATAGGGGGCTGAACCCCCGAAGGAAAAAACTCGCATGCGTCTCATTCTCTATCTTGGCAAGGGTGGCGTTGGGAAGACCACCACCGCCGCAGCAACGGCCGTCCGGGCGACGGAACTCGGATACCGGACCCTGGTGGTGAGCACCGATGTGGCGCACAGTCTGGCGGACGCGCTGGATATTCCGCTTGGCTCGTTGCCCACCCAGATTTCTGACCTGCTGTGGGGGCAGGAGATCAACGTGCTGGAAGAAGTGCGCCAGAACTGGGGCAAACTTCAGAAATACCTTTCGGCGGTGCTGCGCCGACGGGGGATGGACGACGTTGCCGCCGAGGAGATGGCGATTATCCCTGGGATGGAAGAGGTCGTCAGCCTGCTCCACATCCGCCGCCAAGCACGGGACGGCCATTTCGACGTGGTGGTTGTGGATGCCGCCCCGACCGGAGAAACCGTGCGACTGCTGACGATGCCCGACACTTTCCGGTGGTATGCCGAGCGTATCCTCGACTGGGAGCCGGACACGCTCAAGGCCGCACGGCCCCTGGTGAAGGCGCTGGTGCCTTCCACCGATGTATTTTCCTCACTGGAGAAACTGTCGCGGGGGGTGGATGCCCTGCGCGAAACGTTGATTGACCCGGAGGTCTGTTCCTACCGTCTGGTGGTCAACCCGGAGCGCATGGTCATCAAGGAAGCGCAACGAGCCTCCACCTACCTCTCGCTGTTCGGCTACCCGATAGACGGCGTGGTGCTGAACCGCGTCATCCCCCCCGACTCGGCGGAAGGCACCTTTATGCAAGAACTGGCCCGTATTCAGCAGACCTACCGCCAGCAGGTCTACGATATCTTCACCCCGCTGCCCATCTGGGAATCTCCCTACTATGCGCGTGACCTGCACGGGCTGAAGGACCTTTCGGAGGTGGGCAACGCCCTCTTCCGCGAGGTTGACCCCGTCCGGGTGCAGTTCCGCGGAACCACCCAGGAAATCGTGCGCGACGGGGAAACCTACATCTTGCGGCTGCCGCTGCCCCATGTCGAAATTGGGAAAGTGTCATTGACCAAGCGAGGCGACGAACTGTTTGTGGAGATTGGCAATTTCCGCCGGGACATGATCCTGCCTCTGGTGCTGGCAGACCGCCCGGCCACGCGGGCGACCTTCCGGAACGGCGTGCTGGAAGTGTGGTTTGGCCCGCCGGAGCCAGTTGGATGATGGGGTCGGGGATATGGTTTTCCAACGTCGTGAGCAGCAATTTCATACCCCCGGCCTCACGGCGATGACACCCGCTCAATCCTGGCTCCAAGCGCGGCAAGGCGCTCCTCAATCCGCTCATAGCCGCGGTCAATCTGGCCGATATTGTAGATAATGCTCCGCCCCTTCGCACAGAGCGCCGCCAGCAGCAACGCCATCCCGGCGCGGATGTCCGGGCTTGGCAGCCCATCTGGCTCGCCATAGAGCTGCGACGGGCCAACGACCACGGCGCGGTGCGGGTCGCACAGCACAATCCGCGCCCCCATCCCAATCAGCCGGTCCACGAAGAACAGGCGGCTTTCAAACATTTTTTCGTGAATTAGCACCGTCCCGGTCGCCTGGGTCGCCACCACCAGCGCCGTGCTGAGCAAATCCGGGTTGAAGCCCGGCCAGGGCGACGAGTCAATCTTGGGGATGACCCCGTGGATATCCTCCTGGATGCGCAACTCCTGCCCGGACGGAACAACAATATCCTCACCCTCGCAGTTCCAGGTCACGCCGAGCTTGCCAAAGACAATGCGCGTCATGCGGTGGTCACGCGGGCGAGCGTCGGTAATGCGTAGCTCGCTCCCCGTGATAGCCGCCAGACCAATGAGCGCCCCCACCTCCATGAAGTCCGGGCCAATGGTATAGTCCGTCCCGCCCAGTTTCGAAACCCCCTCGATTTCCAGCACGTTCGTCCCTATCCCCTCAATCCGCGCCCCCATCGCGTTCAGGCAGCGGCACAC
Source organism: Chloroflexaceae bacterium (assembly GCA_012032475.1). GTDB lineage: Bacteria > Chloroflexota > Chloroflexia > Chloroflexales > Chloroflexaceae > JAAUSY01. The sequence continues at coordinate 475 of JAAUSY010000017.1, read as the reverse complement.
ATCCTGCACATGCGGCTCAGACGCCGCATTGCCAATCGTCGTATGCCCTTCGGCCATCACGGCTGCCAGGATGGCGTGCTCGGTGCCGGTCACGCTCATCTCATCCAGAAAGATATCCGCCCCGCGCAATCTACTGGCGCGAAACTCATACCCATGGGAGGTCACTTCAACCGAAGCCCCTAGCGTGCTGAGCGCCAGCAGGTGGGTATCCAGCCGCCGCCGCCCGATGGCATCGCCCCCTGGACGGGGCAGCCGCGCAAAGCCAAACCGCGCCAGCAGTGGCCCGGCCAGGAGCGTCGAGGTCCGAATCTTGCGACACAACAACGGGTCAGGTTCGACGGGCATCAGCGACGAAGCCCCAGCGCCAGGCAGTGTGCTTCTGGCCGCTCAACGCTCACGCCCATCGGCTCAAGCAGCGCCAGCTTCGTGCGCACGTCGCCAATATCCGGGCTGTTGCGGAGCACGAGCCGCTCAT
>JAAUSY010000016.1 GCA_012032475.1 Chloroflexaceae bacterium | reverse complement strand
GGTGAGCCAGATCATGGCACCCAGCATCGCAAAACGTTTGCTGGTCTGGGTGATTGGCACAAGGGTACCAGAAAAACCGATGTTTGTCAATGGTTCGCTATGGAGTGGGGGAATGGTTTTTAACACCAGAATGATTCAGCTTCAAGGAAGGCTCTTCCTGGATTTTACGCTCCGGGCCGAAACGGGCATCCATATCGGAGGGTCGCCCGGTATCCTCTCGATTGGCAATGTAGACAACCCGGTGGTCCGCAACCCGATGAACAGCCAGCCCTATATCCCCGGCTCATCGCTCCGGGGCAAGATGCGGGCCCAGCTCGAAAAGCACCACGGATTGGCTCAGAACCACGAGATTGGGCAGGTCCGGATTCACATGTGCCGCAGCGAGGAGGAATATCAGCAGAGCGCGCTGTGTCAGGTTTTCGGCATCCCCGGCGGCGAACGCTACCGCTATGCCCGGCCTTCGCGCCTGCTCGTGCGCGATGCGCCGCTTTCGCCGCAGAGCGCCGAAGAACTTTCGCGCCTCCGCACCGATATGCCCTTCACGGAAATTAAATGGGAAGCGGCCATAGACCGCGTCACATCGGTTGCCACCCCGCGCCAGCAGGAGCGCGTGCCAGCCGGAGCCGAGTTTTGCGGCAGCCTGGTCTTCAGCCTCTACAGCTTCAACCAGCACCAGCGCGAGCGGGATTTGAGCGAACTGGCGCTCTTCACCACCGTTCTGGAAGGGCTGGAACTGGTCCAGGAAGACTACCTGGGCGGGCTTGGCTCCCGCGGTAGCGGCAAGGTGTCATTCAATCACCTGACTCTGACGCTCAAACAGAACAAACGCTACGGAGAACCGGACGAGTTTCTCCGCGCCGAAACCCTCCACGAACTCCAGAAGTCCTGGGCCGACCTGCTCGGCAGGCTCCTGGAAACCTAGCTAGCCGAGGAGCTATAACGAGGTGAAGTACCCCATGGCTCGTCTGCACGTCTACTGGCTGCGCCCCAGAGGGGCTTTTCGGTTCGGGAAGTCGGGGATAGACGCCGAAAAAACCTCTGAGCACTGCCCTTCGGACACGCTCTACGCCGCGCTGGCGACCGAGGCACTGCTCGGCGGGTGCGATTTCCTGTTTCCCCCGACCGGACCGGGGCCGGGTGAGGACGAAAGGGCCGGCAACGACGATGCGCCCCCCGACCCGCCCTTCCTGCTCTCTTCAGCCTATCCCTACGCTGGAACGGTGCTCCTGCTCCCGCGCCCGCTTCTGCCGCTGCGCCCGCTGCTCCGCAACCAGGAACAGGCCCGCCGGCTGGCGCGAGTTGCCTATGTTTCCCCCACCATCTTTGTCCACATCCTCAAGCAGTCGCAGCAGCAACCGCCGCAGCCGCACGAGACACCGCTCGACGCCTACCTGCCCAGCTCCGGCGGACCCTCCCAGGGGACCCTGGCAATGGATGGCCGGGTCTGGATAGCCCACGCCGATGGGACCCCGCCGGATGGGCAGGAACTTTTCTGGAGCATCCACCACACCCCCTATCTGAGGGTTGACCGCGTCCGGCCAGCTTCCCACCTGTTCCATACGGCCCAGGTTTCATTCGCTCCGGGCTGTGGTCTCTCGGTGCTGTGCGAGGAGCGGAAGCCGGGCGGGGCCGAAGGGCTGAAAGCATTGCTGCAACGGCTTGGCGACAGTGGCCTGGGCGGCAAACGGGCCGCCGGGGCCGGGCAGTTCGACGTGGACGGCCCATCGTTCATCGAACTCCCCGAATCTCCCCGGCCAACCCGGCTCGTCCTGCTCAGCCGCTACCGCCCTTCGACCACCGAGCTTGCCGCCAACGTGCTTGGGCCGGGCGCTCGCTACCACACCGTCTCGGTGGGGGGCTACTTCCAGAGCCTCGACCCGGATACCGCGCCACAGCAGCGGCAAACCGTCTGCCTGCTCGGCGAAGGGTCCGTGGTGCGGGCGCTCCCCGACGGTCGCCCGCCGATTGGCACCATCTGCAACCTCGCTCCCAACCCGGCCAGCGATGCCAGTGATACCAGTGATATCGGCAACAGCCCGACCCACCCGGTCTGGCGCTATGGCCTGGCCCTTGGCGTGGGGGTCGGGGACTGATGAGCAGGAGCCTGATATTATGACAACCTACTCCCTGACGGTGACCACCCTCTCACCGCTCCACATCGGCTCAGGCGGCCCGCCTCTGGCGCGGGGCGTGGATTTCGTGGTCTACGGCAAGACGCTCTATGTCTTCGACACCACGCAGGTGCTCGACCACCTGGCCGGTCCCCAATTTGACACGGCACTCATAGACCAGGTGATGAAGGCACAAAACCTGACCACGTTTCTGAGCGAGGAGACGTTCCACACCCACCCGCACCTGGTCCACTACTGCCTGCACGGAACGTCAAGCGTCGTTGAACTGATCCCGCACCTCAAAGATATCTCCGGCCGGCCCTATATCCCCGGTTCTTCGCTGAAAGGGGCGCTTCGCACTGCCATCATTGATGAATCGCTCCTGGCCCAGAACCGCCCCGTTGAGGTGCGCCAACTGGGCAACCAGGCCCGGTTTGCCGGGCAACACCTGGAGCGGGCCGTGGTGGGGCAGGGCGAAAAATCCTGGCTTATCTCCAACTACGACCTGTTCCGCTCCCTCCACCTTGCCGATAGTGCCCCCATCTCCCCGGAGCATCTGAGCCTGAGCGCGGTCGCGGTCTATCCAGAAAGCGAGCGCGACCGGCAAGCCCTGCCCCTCAATATCGAGACGATTCGGGCCGGAAGCACCTTCCGCACGACTCTGACCATAGACGACTACCTATTTGGGAAGCAGTCCCGCAAACTGGGGTTCGGGCAGCGCCGCCACCTGATTGAAAACTTCGCACGGACCTGCCGCGCCCACGCGCAGGCGCACCTGGAACAGGAGCAGGCCTTCTTTGCGCGGCAGGAGGTGCCAATGCTGCGCTACTTCTATGGTGGCCTGGCCGACCAGTTAGCGCGGTGCGGGCCGGGGAGCTTTCTGCTGAGCCTGGGGTGGGGAACGGGCTGGAAGAGCAAAACCCTCGAACGCACCATCCGCGCTACGGAAGGAGCGCTCAGTGATATCATCAAGCACTATCGGCTCAACCGGGGAAGAACACCCGCCCACGAGCGCGACTTTCCGACCACCCGCCACCTGATGGTGGAGCAGCAGCAGCCGGTGGGTCCGTTGGGGTGGGTGCGGATTGATGTGGAGGTAGCCGAACGACCGGCTACCCGTCGGATGGGCAGGGCAGGATAAAGCGGAAGGTGCTCCCCTGGTTGAGCACACTCTCAATCCAGATGACGCCGCCCAATAGCTCCACCAGCGATTTGACCAGCGACAGCCCCAATCCCGTTCCTCCGGCCTCGATTTTCAGCGGGTTTTCGGTCCGATAGAACCGCTCGAACACGAGGTCAAATTCGTGATCGGCAATGCCAACCCCCGTATCGCGGATATCCATCTGCACATAGCGCTTTTTCTTGACAATCTTGCTGCGCACCGATTCGGGCAGCCGGTCATAGACGGCTTCGTGGGCCTGAACGGTAATCTGGCCGCCAGCTGGCGTATATTTCACGGCGTTCGAGAGCAGGTTATAGAGTATCTGGTGGAGCCGCGACGCATCGGCCCAGACCAGCGGCAACCCGGTGGGGATATCTATGGTGAGCGTATGGCTGCGGGTCTTGATGGCATTCTGGAGGTCGGAGACGACCCCGCTCAACGACTCGGCCAGGTGGATGGGGCGCAACTCCAGGTCAATGCTGCCGGTTTCAATCTTGGTGATATCCAGCACGTCGTTGATGATGGATATCATCCGCTCGGAATTATTCTGGATGGTCTGGAGAAACTCGCGCTGGGTGTCGTTCACGGGGCCCAGGCCTCCCATTGCCAGCAGTTGGGTAAACCCCTTGATAGCGGTCATGGGGGTGCGCAGTTCGTGCGACATCGTGCCGATAAACTCGGTCTTCAGGCGGTCGGACTCGACTTCCCGGCTCACATCGTGCATCAGCAGCAGCGCCCCGATAAGCTCGCCATCCTCTTTGAGCACCGGGCCAAGCGAGAGGCTGATGACACGCACGCCGACTTTGACGGTGCTTTCCAGCACACGCGGTTCTCCGCTGCTCCCCAGGGGCATCGCCAGCAAATCATCCAGCGACAGCTTGCCCTGGTGCTGCACCAGCAAGCTATCCAGGATACTCTGAAGCGTGGTGCCGGTGAACAGGAGTTCGGTGATATCGCGCTGCAAGATACGCCCCGCCGCAGGGTTGGCCGAAAGAATCTCGCCGTAGGTATCGCAGACCAGTACCCCATCCGAGAGGCTTTGCAGGATAGCTTCCATCTTGGAGGTTTCCATGCTCTGGCGCTGGAGCAGCACACTGTTGCGTTCCATCTCCTCAAAGATGGTCGTATACATGTTGGCGTTGTTGATGCCAATGGCAATGGCCCCGGCGCTCGCCGTGAGCAACCGCAAATGCCCCTCGTGGAAGTAGCCCGGCTTCGAATGCGACAGAATGAGCACGCCCAGAATCTCGTTGTGGGCCACCAGGGGCACCGCCAGCATAGACCCCTTGTGCTTCTTGCCCGGAGTCACCTCGTCGGTCGGGAGCGGCACCCACCGTTCGTCCCTGGAAACGTCCGGAATCAGGGCCGGCTGCCGGTGGTGGGCTACCCACCCGGCCACCCCCATCCCCACCGGGAACCGCGTGAAGGTATTGACACTTTTCTGCCCTAGGACCGAGCGGTTCACCAGGTTGCCTGTTTCGGCCTCAACCAGCATAATAGAGCCATATTCAACGTTCGTAATCCGCGCCAGCGTTTCCAACGACGTTTGCAGCAGCATATCCAGGTCCAGGGTGCTGCTGATTTCTTTGGAAATCTCGTGGATAGTCGCCAACCGTTCTTTCTCGGCCTGCAACTCCCCCGTACGTTCTTCGACCAGTTGCTCCAACTCGGCGTTGAAGTTGCGTATTCTGGCATAGAGCCGCGCATTCTCCAGGGCAATGGCTCCCTGGTTGACCACCGCGAGGGCCAGGTTTTGCTGCGAACGCGAAAACCGCTCTTCGGGGACCGGGTCCTGCATCACCACCACCCCGATAGCCTGCTCCTTCACCAGCAGCGGCAGCGCTATCACCCCGCACCCCGGCTGATACCAATCGCCCTGGATGGCACCGGTGGGACGTGGCTGGAACATGAAGGTGGTGTGAGAATAGGCTCGAATGACAATATCGTGGGGATTGGAGCCGTCCAGCCGCATGTTCGTGACCGGCTTGCGTTCTTCTCCCCACGAACAGGCCGCATACAGGTCGCACTGCCGTCCATCCACCCCGGTGGCCTGTTGACACAACGGGGCATCGGGCAACCAGATAGCAATGTGGGCAGGTCTCATCAACTCCAGCAGGGTTTCGCCAACCTGCTCAACCACCTGCTGCGGGTCTTCCAGGCTCGACGCCAGCCGATGGGAGGCGTCGTTCAGCGAAGAAAGTTGCAGCGCGGTACGGTCGGCCTGCTCAATAGCCGCGGCCATGCTTTCGGCAATAAACTCGGCCTGACTGATGCGTTCGCGTATCTCAGCTTCGGCCTTCTGCTCCCACGAACGGGTGATGGACTCGCCGGTGTATTCGAGCAAGCGTTCCAGTTCCCGCATCAGGGCAAAAGTGCGGGCCGGGTTCGCGGAGTCGTTCTGGAGGATATCCCAGGCCACGCGCCGGAGGTGCCCCGTCATTGCCAGCAAGTCGTGAAGTTTGCTGCCCTGCCGGATGGGCAGCAGGGACCCCAGGTGCTCATCCAGAAGCCCCAGGTCGCCATAGGCGGCTTGCACCAACCCCTCATACAGGTGCGCAAAGATTTCCACCGTTTCGGTGGCTTCCGTCGCTCCCGTCGCTCTCGTCGTTTCGTTACCACCTGAAATGACCACCCCATCCCCGTAGGGGTCTCCCCCGTGCCCCACTACGGCCTGCCCATCCTGGGGTTGGGGCGCGGACGAGGCGACCAGGGGGGGGAGCGAGGTGGAAATCCAGCGCGGTAGCACCAGGTTTCGTTGTTCCGTTAGCCAGTGACCCAGATCAACACTCATGCTTATCCTGCTATCAATCGCGGATTACCACGACCGTGGCATCATCGTTGGTTTTGCCATACCGATCCAGAATCGCCGCTGCCAGGGACTGGGGCGGCAGCGCGATATCAATTTTTCCGTCCAGATTGAAGCGGCCTGAAATTCCATCACTATATAAAACGAACGTATCCCCAGAATTATAGGAATAGTGAAGCTCCAGCAGCGTGGGCATACGATAGCCCAGAATGCCGTTCTTCGAAATCGGCTTGATGGGCTGGTTGCTATAGACCTGTATCCCGATATTCCCCACCCCGATGAAGCTGGCTTTCTTGTTCGTTCCATCCATGCGCAGCAGGGCAATCACCGCCCCGCGGGTACTCCGAAGGGCATGGTGTGACTGACGAATGAGCTGTTCGAGGGGATAGTCCGGGTGCTCTTCCAGCACGCTGGCCGCACTTCGGGCCGCAAAAGACGCCTCTTCTCCGCCGCCCAACCCGTCTATCACTGCGAAGAGCGCCTGACCATTGTCCCATTCTTGAGCCACAAAGGTATCTCCACTGATGGACTGCCCCTGCTTCGGGCGATTCACGGCTCCCCACGTCATCCTCATCTCCTGCTCCTGCTTCGCTGCGGGACCCATTTGGTGGCTCGAACGTGAGTCCCAACTCCCACGGTTGAAGCAATATGAAAATCATCCATCAGGCGCTTCACCCCCGGAAGCCCGGCTCCAAGGGTGTGCGCCGTGCTATACCCGTCCTGCATCGCCAGGGCAATGTCGGGTATCCCCGGCCCCTGGTCTATCGCCTCGACCGCTAACCCGCATCGGTCATACTGAGACACCGGCTCCAGCCGTATCTGACCACCACCAGCATGGACCAGCAGATTGCGGGTCAATTCCAGAATGACTATCTCAATCCGCGTGCGATCAATCGCGTCGAACCCCAGGGCATCCGCCATTTCCCGCCCACGCACGATAGCAATATAGACATCGACATCGCGTCGAATAGAACACATGAATGGCTGCATAGTCTCTCGGTTTTCCCTTACCTCCCGGAGCGCCGTGGTTGTTTGAATACCTCACTATCGAGCACAATGGTCACCGGCCCGTCGTTGACCAGGGCCACCTGCATCATCGCCCCGAAGCGGCCCATTTCGATGCTGGCTCCGGATGCCCGGAGCGCCGCGGCATAGGTTTCCACCAGGGGAACCGCAATCTCCGGGGGGGCCGCATCCAGAAAGCTCGGTCGCCGCCCCTTGCGAACGTCTGCATACAGCGTAAACTGAGAGACCACCAGGATGGCCCCCCCAATGTCGAGCACCGAATGGTTGAAACGACCCTCCTCATCAGCAAAGATGCGGAGGGTCACGGTTTTCTCGGCCAGCAAGGTTGCTTCGGCTTCGCCATCGCCCGATGTCACCCCGACCAGTGCCAGCAACCCGGACCCGATAGCTCCGACCACGGCCTGGTCTACCGTGACCGACGCCGATGAAACCCGCTGGAGAATGGCCCGCATACTGCCCCTTTCCTCATGATACCATATATCCTCGTCCTATCTATCAGTCGCGAGTGGCGCGAAACGGGTTGCTTGGGACCCGTTTTTTATGATGACGGTTCATCCCTTCGGCCATTGATGAGGTTGGCAAAGACGAGCCGCCCGGTGTGGGTCTGGTGGAGCCGCGTCACCGTGACTTCGACGCGGTGGCCGATGAGCTTGCGGGCATCTTCGACAATCACCGGGGTGCCGTCGTCCAGGTAGCCTACACCCTGCTGCCGGGCATTCCCCTCGTTGCGAATGAGCACTTCCAACCGCTGGTCCTGGATGACCGGCGGCCGGAGGGCGTCGCTCAGGCGGTTCAGGTTGAGCACCTTCACGCCCTGCAATTCGGCCACGCGGTTGAGATTGAAGTCGTTGGTGATAATCGGGCACTGATACTGGCGGGCAACCACCACGAGCTTGTCATCCACCCGGGTCATGTCGCTGATATCCACCTCGGCGAAATCTATGGTGAGCGAGGGGTCTTTCTGCATCTGGCCGAGCAATTCTAGCCCGCGACGCCCTTTGCTGCGGCGCAGTTCGTCGCTCGAATCCGCGAGGGTCTGGATTTCGTTCAGGACAAACTGCGGCACCACCAGGGTGCCCTGCAAGAAGCCCGTCTTGCCCATGGCGGCAATGCGCCCGTCAATGATGGCGCTGGTGTCGAGCAGGTAGCGTTGTGAGAGCGCGGGAGCAGCGAGAGACCGCCGGCAGAGGAAGGAGAAGCACGCCGAAAGACCCGGATGAGGTCATGCACCCCGCGCTGGTGCAGCACAAAAATCATCGTTCCGACATAGGTGAAGACGAGCGACAGCGCAATGGGGAGGTATTGCCCCAGGGGAGAAGGGAGCAGGCTCAGGGGGAAGGTCAGCAGCACCCCGAAGAGCAGTCCGATCAGCCCGCCGCTGGCGATAAAGAGGATTTCGACCAGGGGGACCGTGCGGGTGTGGATGAGCAAATCGCGGATGGGTTCGATGGTCAGGCGCGGAGTTGCCAGCAACCCCAACCCCGCCCCGGCCAGCATCAACAACTGGGTGGCAAGCAGTTCGGTCGCATCGGGGGTGGGGCCAGAAAGGGAGATGCCGATATCGGCTCCGAGGTAGGCCAGCACGAGCATGCCGGTGATGCGGACCAGAAAGTTCAGACTCACGCGCATGGGATACGACCCTTCTTTCATCCCTCGTCTTTGGGGAGCACCATCATCACGACTTCGGCAAGCGAACGGACCGCGTGGATTGACAGGCCTTCGGTTGCCGGAGCCGGGGGAGCCTCCTGGGATGGTCCGACCACCGGGGTCACAACCCGCCGAAAGCCAAGACGGGCGGCCTCGCTCACCCGCCGATCCAGCTGGCTGACACTGCGCAGTTCGCCCGAAAGCCCGATTTCGCCCACCAGGGCCAGGTTCGGGTCAATGCGCTGGTTCCGATAGGACGAGGCGATGGCGATGGCAACCGCAAGGTCTGCGGCTGGTTCGCTGATGCGCAACCCCCCAACAATGTTCACGTAGATATCCTGATTGAACAGCGGCAATCCGACCCGTTTGGTCAGCACCGCAATGAGCATCACGAGACGGTTGACGTCAAATCCATTGGCGGTGCGGCGCGGTTGGGCGTTGCCCGTGTGCGAGGTGAGCGCCTGGACCTCGACCAGCAGCGGACGGGTTCCTTCCAGCGTGACGGCAATCGTTGAACCAGGGGCCCCGGCGTTGCGTTCGGCCAGAAAGACCTGCGAGGGGTTGGGCACCTCTACCATCCCGTGCTGCGTCATCTCAAACACTCCCACCTCGTTGGTGCTCCCAAAGCGGTTTTTCACCCCGCGCAGCAGGCGATACTGGTGGAAGCGCTCCCCTTCGAGGTAGAGCACGGTATCTACAATGTGCTCCAGCACCCGCGGCCCGGCAATCGTCCCTTCCTTCGTCACATGACCGACGAGGAACATGGGGATATGCTGTTCTTTGGCGAGGTGGAGCAATTGGAGCGCACACTCGCGGACCTGGCTCACACTCCCGGCCGCCGATGAAAGCTCCTCCAGGTAGACCGTCTGAATGGAGTCGACAATGACCAGGCGCGGACTCAGTTCCCGGATGTGGTTCAAAATGGCATTCAAGCAGGTCTCCGAGGAGACATAGAGCCGTTCGGGGTGGAGACCGAGGCGTTCGGTCCGGAGTTTGATTTGCAACGCCGATTCTTCGGCGCTGACGTAGAGCACGGTCCCGACCTGGCTGGCAAAATGCCCCCCCACCTGCGAGAGCAGGGTAGTCTTGCCAATGCCGGGGTCTCCCCCGATCAGCACCACGGAGCCAGGGACAAGGCCACCTCCAAGCACCTGGGCAAACTCGTGACCGAGCACCGGCAGGCGTTCACCATCGTTGGTATCAATTTCTTGCAGGAGCACCGGGCGAACGCTGGCGTGGTGGGGGGACCGGGTTGGAGACGAAGCACCGCGGCTTTCGACCTGTTCAACCAGGCTGTCCCAGGTGTCACAGTCGGGACACTTGCCCATCCAGCGGGTATATCGTGCGCCACACTGCTGACAAACAAACGAGGTATGGGTCTTTGCCATGGTTTTAGCCCATCAGCCGATCATTGAAATTGAATATGTTTTCTGCATTATACCACGGCAGAGCGAAGGAGAAACACCAGAGGGGGCAATTCGGCCACAGCAGAGCAGCAACCCGAAGACGGAAGCCGTCAGAACACCAGCGGAACAAAGCCCGGACGATTGAGCACCTCGACCAACCCGCCCACGATGCCGAGCATGATGAGACCCTGGCGCTCCCCGTAGGTCACCATAGACTGGTCCAGGTAGAGGCCGGCCAGGGCCCCGATGATCTGTTTGTCGGCGTATTCTGGCAAGAACTCACGCGCATTGCGCAGCACCTCAGCGAAGGCCGGAATATCGGTCGTTCGCATGCGACTCTTGGTTTCGTTGATCAAGGCATATTCTCGACAGACCACCAGGACGTCATACTCCTGGAAACGATCACCGCTCCGACGCTGGATGCGGACGCCGGACATGGTAGGGGTGTCCGAACAGTTGACCACCTGCTTCAGGATGCCCGGAATACTGGGGGCGATCAGGTCTTCGGCGAGGGTTCCCATCCGGTCGGATACTTCGGCAAGATGCTGGCGCAATTTCCGGTCCTCGCGTTCGGCGTTGTCCTTGAACGTGCGCATCTCCTGCGAGAGATGTTCGTGCGATTCGCGCATCTCTGCCTTGAAGCGCTCGTGCGAGGCTTCCATTCTCGCTTCGAAGCGCTCATGCGATTCGCGCATCTCCTGCGAGAAATGTTCGTGCGATTCGCGCATCTCCTGCGAGAAATGTTCGTGCGATTCGCGCATCTCCTGTCTGAATTCGCGCATCTCCTGGCGCATTTCGTAGGACAGCCGGTCAATGTTCTCGGTGAGGCGGTCAACCCTGCGAGACATAGTCATGATGCTGCTCGTCATTTCAGCCACCAGATCTTCCAATCGCCTGACGCGCGGGCCGAGTGGAGCCGTTGCCATGGATATCAAACCCTCCTGTCGTGAACCAGGACGCCCTCAATCTTTCCTTCCTACCCTATTGTACCAGACTTTGCCGGTCATTCAGACAGATTCGGCCATGGACCTGACCTGCGCCTGCGCCCGGTACCTAGCGGGCGCTACCCGAACCACTGCCTCACCATAGCCTGGCGATAGCGGAAGATGCGGTGCAGTTGCAGTCGGATGAGCGGGTGAACGAGAGCGCTCAGCGGGTCCAGCGGCAACCGATAGCGCACGCGGTCCTCCATCACCGTCTCCCGCCCTGCGGCCCCCTGGCGCTCGTCAAAGTGGTGGGTATGTTGCCAGAACGCATAGGGGCCACGCACCTGCTCATCAACAAACGCTTCGGGCGGTTGCCAGCGAGCAATGCGCGTCTGCCAGAGCATCGGCACCCCGAACAGGGATATCTGATAGTCTATCAACGTCCCCTCAGCGATGGAGATGGGTTGGGGGGTCAGGATACGAAACTGTAACTCCGGGGGGGTGATACGCTCCAGGTTGGCGGCATCGGAAAAGAACGGGAACACCTGCTCACGCGGGAGTGGCAGGCTCATCGAAGTCACAAAAAGATGGGTGGTCGTCATGGTTATGAACCCCTTTGCTCATCATCAGTATTTCCCTCTGGTACTGGCTGGTTGCGCACCACAGGCGCGGGCCGCCGTGACACCGACCAGATGATCGTCATGACCAGCATCCCCATCGCCGCCAGGGCCACCAGCTTGGCCGCAGGCGTTATCCAATCGAGCAGCGCGATACTCCCGGAAGCCGCGCTCAAGACGTAGTAGAAACCCGCCACCTGGCGCTGCGAAAACCCCAGGTCTACCAGGCGGTGGTGCAAATGGTCGCGCCCTGGCGACGCCGCCGACCGCCCGTGCCGCAGCCGCCAGAGAATGAGCCAGGCCATATCTACGAGCGGAACTGCCAGCACCAGCAGCGCCGTGGCGAGCTTGGCCCCGCCAATGATAGCACTGGCGGCCAGCACATAGCCCAGGGTCATCGCCCCCACATCGCCCATAAACGTCTGCGCCGGATGGACGTTGAACGGCAGGAACCCGGCACAGGCCCCCGCCAGCGCCAGCGGCAGCAGCGCCACCGTCCACTGCCCCAGATGCAGCGAATGCAGCGTCAGCACCAGCGCCGCAATGAGCGTCACCCCGGCGGCCAGGCCGTCCAGCCCATCCACCCAGTTGAGCATATTTTGCAGCCCGACGACCCAGACAATGGTTGCCCCGACCGCCAGCCACGGACTGAGGGCATGCAGATGGACCTGGTCAATGAAGGGGAAGTTAAACGCGGTCAGAATGATACCGCGGGCCTCGGTCAGGTATCCATTCGCATCAGGGTACAGGGTCTGGTCCCACAGGTAGGGACCGACCACGACCAGCGCCGCCCCGATATGAACCCCCAGGCGCAAACTGGCCGCAAGCGGGCGCACATCGTCCAGGAAGCTGACCCCCGCAACCATGGCGGCCCCGGCCAGCAGCAACCCCAACCGGAGATGCTCGTAGGGGGAGCGTTGGAGCAAGGGAGAGAGCGATTCGAGCACGAGCGACAGGACAAGCGCCCCCACCACCCCCCCCAGAATAGCCAGTCCCCCGACCGTTGGCGTGGGGGACTGGTGGATGTGGCGCGGGCCGGGGTGGGCCAACCACCCCTTACGGGTGCTCAGGCGCGTGACCGGAGGAACCAGCAATGCCGTCAGAAATGCGGCCCCCCCGCCGGTCACAACCAGAACCAGGGCAGCCATCATCATATTCATCATGTGTCAAACTGACGATCTCCAGCATCGCCCAACCCCGGAACGATATAGCCCTGGTCATTGAGATGGCTGTCAATGGCCGCCAGATGGATGGACACATCGGGGTGCGCCTTCAGCAGCGTGCGAATGCCCTGGGGAGCCGCGATAATCCCCAGAAACTTGATACGGCTGGCTCCCCAATATTCCTTCAAAATATCTATCGCCTCAACGGCGGTCCCTCCCGTTGCCAGCATCGGGTCGAGCACAAATGTCAGGTCAATGTCTTCCTGCGAAGGAGGGTTATCATAATACGTCACCGGCTCCAGCGTTTCATGGTCCCGGTAGATGCCGATGTGCCAGACCGGCACCGCCGGGAGGATATCGAGAATAGCCTCGGCCATCCCAATACCGGCCCGCAGCACGGCCATCAGCCCCACCCGCACCGAAATCTCAAAGCCCGGACAGCGGTCAATGGGGGTCTGAACCGTCAGTGGGGCCACCGGGATATCCTGGCTGGCCTCATAGAACAACAACAGGGATATTTCCCGCAGCAGCATCCGAAACTTGCGGGACTCGGTAAAGTGGCTCCGCATGAGCGCCAGCTTGTGCTGCACCAGGGGATGCTGAGAAACATAAACGTTCTCTGGAATGGAAAAAGGACCGTGTTCGTTCAATCAAGTATCCGCTAGTTTATAGCCCACCCCCCGCACGGTGAGAATAATCCGCGGATGGGACGGCTTGACTTCGACCTTTTCGCGCAGGCGACGCACACACACATCAACCAGGTTCGTTTCTCCGACATACTCATAGCCCCATACCTCGCGGAAGAGCGTTTCGCGGTCGAAGACACGTCCGGCATTGGCCGCCAGGAAGTAGAGCAACTCAAACTCCATCGGGGTGAGCGCCACCTCGTTTCCCCGCACCGTGACGCGGTGGCGGGGTTCATCAATCTCAAGCTCGCCCACCCGCACCACCGGCGGAGCCTTGCGCACATTGCGGGTCGCCACGCGGCGCAAGATAGATTCCAGGCGAGCCATCAACTCGGCAATCTTGAACGGCTTGGTGATATAGTCATCCGCTCCCAGTTCGAACCCATGCACCACATCGTCGGTCCCATCCCGCGACGTCAGAATGATAATCGGGACATCGCTGTGTTCACGGATACGTTCGCACGCCTGGAAACCATCCACGTAGGGCATCATCACATCCAGGATGACCACATCGAACTCGCCTTCTTCGAACGTCTTGATGGCCTCCAGCCCATTTTCAACTGCGACGACTTCATATTGCGGGTTCTCCAGGGTAATCTGGATGAACCGGGCAATATTCGGGTCATCATCCGCAATGAGGATACGCCGCCGCTGCGGTTCTTCGGCTGACCGTGAAGAGGTGGTTTTGTATGGGTGGGGCATAGCTCACGACCTAGACGGCTTCTTCCAGGTAGGTTCGATAATCGGGTCGTTCCGTCCGCGGGACCAGGATGGGATGCCCGCGCTTGTGGACGACCTCGGCATTGATGATGCACCGTCCGATATGCTCTTGCGATGGCACTTCGTACATCACATCCAGCAACACATCCTCCACAATCGTCCGGAGCGCCCGGGCGCCGGTGCGAATTTCCATCGAGCGGTCCACAATCGCTTCCAGGGCATCGGCGGTAATCTCCAGCTCCACATGGTCCAGCGCCAGCATCTTCTGATACTGCTTGACCAGCGCATTCCGCGGCTCGGTGAGAATACGCATCATTGCGGATTTGTCCAGCGGCTCCAGCGCAACCATCACCGGCAGTCGCCCGATGAATTCAGGGATAAAGCCATAGTGCAGCAGGTCATCGGGGATAATCTGGGCGAGCGCCTGATAATCGGTCAACTCATTCTCATTGGCGAGCAGGTCCGCCTTGCCGCTGGTTCCATTCGCCGGGGTCTTACCGAATTGGTGACCGTTGGCCGGGTGCCCATTGACCGGGTGCCCATTGGCCGGGTGCCCATTGACCGGGTGACCGTTGCGAAAGCCGATGGTCTTGCCACGGTTGGTCCGGCGCATGACCATATGGTCAAGCCCCTCGAACGCGCCTCCGCAGATAAACAGCACGTTCGTCGTATCGAAGGGGATGTATTCCTGCTGCGGGTGCTTGCGCCCCGGCATCGGCGGCACATGGGCCACCCCCCCCTTCGAGGATTTTCAACAACGCCTGCTGCACCCCCTCGCCCGACACATCGCGGGTAATCGAAGGGTTGTCACCCTTGCGGGCGAGCTTGTCAATCTCGTCAATATAGATAATGCCGCTCTGCGCCCGCTCGATATTGCCCTCAGCCGCCTGGATGAGCCGCAGCAAGATATTCTCCACATCCTCCCCGACATACCCGGCCTCGGTGAGCGCGGTCGCATCGGCAATCGCAAAGGGCACATCGAGAATACGCGCCAGCGTCTGGGCGAGCAGCGTCTTCCCAGAGCCAGTCGGCCCCATCAGCAGAATGTTGCTCTTGCCCAGCTCCACATCGTCCACTTTCATCCCGGCGCGGACCCGCTTGTAGTGATTGTAGACCGCAACCGAAAGCACCACCTTGGCGCGTTCCTGCCCAATCACGTGCTGGTCCAGCTTCTCCCGCAACCGTCGCGGGGTGGGGAGACGGGAGGGTCCGGTTATCTTGCTGTGGCGCGAGGCAGCCGCTTGCTGTTCCGCTTCCTCGGCAATGATGGCGCTGCACAGAGACACGCACTCATCGCAGATAAAGACCGTGCCCGGCCCGGCAATCAATCGCCGCACCTCGTCCTGTCCCCGACCACAAAAAGAACAGATATACGCTCCTCGACCACTGTTTCGAGAACGATTCATGCCGAATTCTCCCACTACAAGTCCACCCTGGTTCCGCGGCCCGCCGCCATGTCATCGCGGTTGATAATATCATCAATGATACCGTATTCGACTGCTTCCTGGGGGTTCATAAAGAGGTCGCGGTCAAAATCCCGCGAGATACGTTCGATACTCTGCCCGGTATCGCGGGCGAGCAACTCGCGAATGATGCGTTGCTCCCGCAGCAACTCGCGGGCCATAATCTCCACATCCGGCGCATAGCCGCGGGCCCCGCCCCCGGCGGGGTGCATGTGGATGGTCGAATGGGGCAGGCTGTAGCGCTTGCCCCTGGCTCCGCCGGCCAGCAGGGGGGTTGCCATACTCCCGGCCATCCCCAGACAGAAGGTCGCGACATCCGCCCGTATTGAGCGCATCGTGTCGTAGATTGCCAACCCCGCCGTGATGGAGCCACCAGGACTGTTGATGTAGAGCGAAACATCCCGTTCGGGGTCCTCATGGTCCAGGTACAACAGTTGGGCAACAATCAGGTTGGCTATCTGGTCATCAATGGGGGTTCCGAGCAAAATAATCCGCTCTTTGAGCAGGCGCGAAAAGATATCGAACGCCCGTTCACCCCGATTGGTATTTTCGACAACCATCGGAATCAGCAGAGATGGAGAGGCCACCCTCCCATTCCCATCCTCGTTGCTGTTTCCTGGCGACCTCCACTCCGCAGTGTAAGAAGAGATCCAGTTCATGCACATCCTCCCATATCTATGCCGTTCCTTACTCCACAGTATACCGCTATCTCCGGGTCAATTCAACTGCCCCGGCTTCCCCCGGCTTCCCCAGTTACATCCGTTTCCGCCGCCACAATTTCCACAATCCGCTCCCGCAGCTTTCGGTCGAGCAACGCCTGAGCCACCATTTCGCGGTGGGGTCCTGAGAGCTGCTTCCGGATATAGTTGCGTTCTTCTTCGCGGTGCCCGCGCAGAATTTCCTTGATTTCTTCTCGGACTTCGCTGTTGCTCACCGACAGTCGCTCCTGTTCAATGAACTTCGAGAGCACCATGGTGGTCCGATACTGCTTTTCTGCCAGAGGTATCAACCGCTGAATGGCCTGCTCACGCGTCTGACCCTGGCGCTCAAGCACCTGTTCCATCGTCAGACCAACCCGCGCCAGATCCTGTTCTTCTTCGTGGAGCAACTGCTCGGCAACCCTGGCAGCCATCACCTCCGCAACGTCATAATCGGTCTGCTCCACCAGGTAGGCGACGAACTGGTCAACCACGCGCTGCACCGCGGCTTGATGAGCGGCGTTCTCCAGATTCTCACGAACATGTTTTTGCAGCCCTTCCAGGCCTTCTTCCACGCCCTCCAGGTCGGGCAACTCCTCCCAGGAGGGGAGAAACCGCTCATGCAGCCCGACAATCTCTATCTTGAAGGTAACATCCTTCCCGCGCAGCTTTTCATTGGTATAGTCATCTCGCATCCGCGCCGTGGTTTCAACCGTTTCCCCCGCCCGGCCCCCCACCAGACACGCATACACCTCGTCCACCAGACGGTCCGGCTCCAGCAGGAGCGTCGTCTGGGGCAATTCCTGGCCTTCTTCCGGCTGGTTCAGGGGTCGGTCCCCGTCAAACATTGCCATCCGCACCATGAGCTGGTCGCCCTGACGAGCCGGGCGCGGCTCTTCGACCTCCAGCAGCGCCACATGCTTCTCCCGAAGATTGCTCATCGCCCGCTGCACCATCTCATCGGTGACCATCGCAACTTCGAGCGGAATACGAACCTGGTAATAGTCTGGCAAGACCATGGCCGTGGCAACGGGCACGGTGAACCGGAAGCGCAAGGTTTCGGCAAGCTGAACGGATTCTATCTGAACTTGACCAATGGGAGTCAGGTGTTCTTGCTTCAAGACTTCCTGAATAGACTGCTCAATCAATTCGTTGGAGGCTTCTTCAAAAAGAGTTTCACGCCCAAAGTGGCTTTCGATGACCGAACGGGGGGCCTTCCCCTTGCGAAACCCTCGGATGGTGTGTTTTTGCGACAACCGACGGGCAACGCGGTCCAACTCTTTCTCAACCTGGTCATGATCCAATTCTATGTCGAATGCGACCACACTCCGGGGCAACTTTTCTTTGGTAACCTTCACCAGCCCTGCGCGGTGGAAAGCCACGCCGTCTCATTTCAACGACCGTGGAAGAACCCGCGCCCTCCTTTCTTCTTTCCCATCTTTTTTCCAATGCATCCCAATGTTTCTTGCTCCTCTGCGCCCCATTATAGCATGGTTCACGAACGATTGTCGATTCTCATTTCTCGATAGTCGCAACATGCGGTATAATCATAGGAATACCATATCACAGGCGAGCGGAAGTTGACCCGATGACCGAAACCCCGATGTCCCCCGACCGCAGCGAGGAGCACAACCACAACTACGAACTACCGGGGCAGTTGCTGCAAATCGCAGAGCACGAGATTGGCCGCATTATCCTCGATATCCACGACGGTCCGGTCCAGCATATCTTTGCAGCGCTCTCGCAGCTGAATATCGTTCAGCGGCACCTGCGGCAACGAGAGCAGCAGGGCGAAGAGGATGGGGAGGAGAGCGCGCAGAACCTTGAGCGGCTGCGAAAATCTATCGGGCTGCTCGAACACGCGCTCAATGAAATTCGAACGTTTATGGGGATGTTCCGCCCTCCGGAGTTCGAACGGCGGACGCTGCTCGCCGTGCTGGATGGCCTGGTTATCCAGCACGAGGAACTGACCGGCCACGCCGTGACGATTGACCTTCAGGGGTCGCTGCCCGATGTGCCCCTCCCGGTGAAGATTGCACTCTACCGGGTGCTCCAGCAAGCGCTCTCAAACTCCTCGCGCCATGCCAGCGTGAAGGAGCACCTGGTCACCCTCCACAGCGATGCCCAGACCATCACGATGGAGGTTGCCGACCGCGGGTGTGGGTTCGATGTGACGAGGGTGCTCGAACAGCAAGAGGGCATTCGCTTCGGCTTGACCGGCATGCGGGAACGAGTCGAAATTCTTGGAGGGACGTTTGAAATTGAAAGTACCGTCGGGGTTGGGACCTGGGTGCGCGTCGTCGTTCCATACCGATGACCCGGCCCCGGAGAGGATGAGACCATGGCTCCCATCCGAATAGTGCTGGCCGACGACCACGCCCTGGTGCTTGAGGGGCTGCGGTCGCTCCTGGAGTCCGAAGCCGATATTGAGGTGGTCGGCACGGTCAATGATGGAACGCAGGTGTTAGAAGCTGTGCGCACCCTGAAGCCCGATGTCATCGTCCTGGATGTGCGGATGCCGACTATGGATGGGTTGACCTGCCTGGAGCGCTTGCGGGCCGAAGGGCTGCCGGGCAAGGTACTGGTCCTCTCGGCCTTCAACGATGGCGACTCCATTCAGGCGGCACTGGAGAAAGAGGCCGATGGTTTTGCGCTCAAGACGGAGCCGCCCCAGCAAACCATTGATAGCATTCGTCAGGTCTATCGCGGGCACCTAGTGTTTCCCCAGGCGGCCCGTCGCTGGTTGCGCACGCAGCGCCAGCGCCCCGAAATTTCCCTGACCGACCTCTCGGAGCGTGAGGCAGAGGTGCTGGCGCTCGTGGCGCAGGGGCTGACCAATGTCCAGATTGCCCAGCAGTTGAGCGTGAGCGAGAACACCGTCAAGTTTCATCTCCAGAACATCTACCAGAAGCTCAACGTCAACAACCGCACCGAGGCCACCAGCCTCTACTACAAACTCCAGTCACGCCCCGGATAGGATTCAAGATAATCCCCGTTCAGCGTTCAGAAGACCGGGAGGTAGCGGTCAACCTCCCACTGCGACACATAGGTGCGGTAGTCGTCCCACTCCTGGATTTTCGCATCGAGAAACCGCTCATACACATGGGGTCCAAGCGCTGCCTGAACGACCTTATCCTCCTGTAACGCTTCCAACGCTGCGCCGAGCGACCCCGGCAGCACTTCCAGGCCAAGCGCACGGGGGTCTACCTGAAACAGGTCTTCTTCGGCGGCCTCGCCCAGGGGAAGCTGCCGGGCAATCCCATCCAACCCGGCGGCCAGCATCACCGCGAACGCCAGGTAGGGGTTGCACGAGGGGTCCGGGCAGCGAAGTTCCACGCGCATGGATTGCGCCCGACCGACACTGGTGCATGGAACCCGCACCAGGCCGAACGATTGGTTCGTCCCCAGCTCAGGTAGACCGGGGCCTCGTAGCCGGGCACCAGGCGCTTGTAGGAATTGACCAGCGGGGCCAGGATGGCAATCATGCCAGCGGCATGATCCAGCAACCCCGCAATGAACTGCCGCGCCAGCTTCGAGAGATTGTAGGGGTCATCGGGGTCGAAGAAGACGTTCTTTCGGGTCACACTATCGGCCAGATTCTGATGCACGTGCATCCCATTCCCATTGATGCCAACCAGTGGCTTGGGCATGAACGTTGCGTAGAGGTCGTTGAGTTGGGCAATGGCCTTGACCGCGATCCGCGAGATGATGCCACTATCGGCGGCCTGAAGCGCTCCGTGGTAGCGCAGGTCTATTTCATATTGCCCGGCCGAAACCTCGTGGTGGCTGGCCTCAACCTCGATGCCCACCTCCTGGAGCGCCCGGACAATCTGGTTCAGCACGTGGGTCGCCCGGTCGGGCGACGAATCGAAATAGCCCGCCTGGTCATGGGGGACCGGGTGGACCATCCGGTCGGGACCCTGACGGAAGAGAAAGAATTCCAACTCTGGCCCGACCTCATAAATATACCCCATCTCGGTGGCCTGCTGGAGCGCCCGCGTGAGCACGTAGCGCGGGTCCCCCGCAAAGGGGCGACCGTCGGGGGTATACACGTTACATATCAGGCTGGCGGTTGTTCCTCCATATCCGCGGTCCCAGGGGACCTTCCGGTAGGTTGCCAGGTCTGGCACGAGATACATGTCACTTTCGGCCACCCGCGCAAACCCTTCGATGGACGACCCATCGAACCACACCCCGTGTTCGATGGCATCTTCCAGGCGTTGCATCGGGATGGTGACCGTTTTGACCGTCCCAAGGATGTCAATAAATTGCAGATTGATGAACTCAACCTGTTCCGCAAATGCCTGCTTGACGATTTCCGTTTGCCTGTCTTCACTCATAGTGCTGCTCTTCCCCTACCCTGCCAGACTCGCACCGTCCGTTCATCTATCCTATAACTATCCTATTCAATGACCAACCGTCCACCCGACACCCATCAACCCTGTGCTGCCGACAAAGGCATTGAGAGATATTCAGATATCGTTCCTATTATACACGACCCGCACCGGGTATCAGGGGCGTCTGCGGGGGTTTTTCAGGTTTTCCCCGATGGCGCGAGTCGCTGATTTCGGCTATCCTGAAGGGAATGGTTCTGCTCGTTATCGTGATGATATGCGACAAAGAAACGGTTCAGGCATGAAGGAAACTCGACAGAGTCAGCTGCGTCAACTGGCCCAGGAGATGGTGGAAACCGCTGACCCCAACCAGGAGGTGCTGGCGAAGGGGACCCTTGACTTGCTGGATTATACGGATACGCTCCTGGAGGCTCTCGAAGCCACCACCAGGGCGTGGTGCGAAGCGCTGTGCCTGGTGCAGGCATGTTCCGACCGTCCCGAATGGGCGCATCTCTCGCTTCCAGGGACGGAAGAGCAAGCGCCCCTCCCCCGCCTCACCCCCCTACCCCCCACCCCCGACCGCGCCGCGGCCTGAGCGCCGGGTGGCTCTGCTCCCTCTGCCGGCCATTTACTCCCTACGGTGCTGAGCTATCCCGCGTCGCCGGTGGCTATGCCTGGGATTCCGCCATGGCACCGTGTGGCAGAACCAGGCGGTGGACCTGCTGTTCCTCGATCATGCCTTTGAGCAGAACCGAGCGGCTTTCCAGGGGATGAGCGTTGAGGTGGCGTTGCAAGAACGCCTGAACCTGGTGGTTGGTCCGCACCGGTTCGGTGAAGACCAGGTCGCTCCCGACCGAAAGCCCCTGCACCCGTGCCGCGGTGTTGACGGTGGTACCAAAATAGTCGGGGCGGTCATTGAGGGTGACGCTGAGGCATGGCCCGCTGTGAACACCGACCTTGAGAATGAGGCGCTCTTCATCAACCAGAAAGTAGCGCTGGTTCAGCGTGTCAATCGCGTGCTGCATCTCCAGAGCGGCTTGCATGGCTTCAAGGGGGGTCTGGAAGACACCAAGAATGGCATCGCCAATGGTTTTGACGACCGTCCCGCCATGAACATCGGCCACTCGGAACAGTTCATCGAAATGGAGCCGGACCAGGTAGTAGGCACGGGGGTCACCACGACGGGCATACATCGCGGTAGAACCTGCCAGGTCGGTGAAGATGAGCGACACCCGTGTGACATCCAGGCTTTCGTTGGGGAGCAGTCGTTGTTGGGGGAAGAGGCGCTGGAAGTCGGGTAGGGTGAGCAGCGACAGGCCGTGGGTTGGTCCCAGGCGGGCATCAATCGTCGCCCGAAACGCCGGATCGTCGGCCCGGGCGGGCAGGTTTCGCAGCCGGCGGTGGATGCTGAAGGTGATGTGGACTTCGTCATCGAGGTGGGGCGAAAAGTGGTTGCCACAGGCCGGGCAGTCCGTATCATGGTGGAGATCATGCAGGGAACCATGCTGACCGTCTATGCCGCCACAGGCCGGGCAGCGTACCTCCCAGTGCAGGGTGATAATGCCTTCGTAGAGGGCAGCCATGAGCAGCTTCAGCACCGTTCGGTCCGGTTGTTCCAGGCGTTCGGCCAGGTAGCGCGGGTTACAATGAAATACCTCGTAATCCTCGGCGGTTTCGAGAAATGCGACCAACCGTTTGATCAGGTCCAGGTCCGCGGCGATGGCGTGCGGTTCCAGGCTGGCGGCTACATCGCGGAGGTCAGGACGCCGCTTGAAGAGACGAAACATTGGTCTGGTTCCCCCCTCTTGCTTTTCCAGTTGACGACCATACCATTATTATTATACCAGCGATATACGAACCATCACCACAACCCTGGGTGATGATGGATGATAGGTGATAGGTGATAGTGATGCCAGTATAACCTGATAAGATCAACGGAGGCTGATAGTTTTTCGGGCACGCGCTCCGGGTGCGGCCCGAAACCGACCACGCCCCACCACCCTGGAAGGGGAAGTAACGTTACGAACCGAACTGGTAGGACCGCTTGCGCCCCAACGCATAGACAATGCCGCTTTGCAAACTTCCTCGCGTCACAATGCCGCTCAATTCTGCGCCAAGATGTACCAGGGTTTGCGCCATTGCCGCGCCAATACCAGTCAGCACCACCTCCGCTCCGAGCAGACGCACGGCCTGCGCCGCCTGGACGAGGATATGCGCCACCTGCGTATCCACCACCGCCACCCCCGTAATATCCACGAGCGCGACCTCCGCCCGATGCTGCGCAACCCCCTCAAGCAGCGTTTCCATCACCTGTTGCGCCCGCATACTATCAACCGCCCCGATGAGCGGCAGCATCACCACATGGTCCGCAATCGGGATGAGCGGCGAAGAAAGCTCCCGCAGGGCAGCCCGTTGCGCCGCAATAATTTGCTGCTGGAGCGCGGCCCGTTCAGCTTCCTGACGATACTGTTCACTCATATCGCGCACGATGGCAGGGATAGCCCGCACCTGGCCGTCCTTATCCCGAATGACCGACGGAGAAACCAGCGCCGGGAAGGTGCTTCCATCCTTGCGCTGGCCGGTGAGCACGCCACTCGCAGCCCCCCTGGTGAACACCTTTTCGAGCAAAGCGGGAATGCGGTCGCGCTGGTCCTCTTCGGTAAACAGCGACACATTGATCATCCCGATGGTCGCCTCACCATACCCGAACAGCTCCCGAAAGGCCGGATTGGCATAGGTCACGGTTCCATCGGGCGCTGCCAACCCGATGCCATCTGGCGAACTCTCGGCCATCGCCCGAAAGACGAGCAGGTGCTCTTCTGCCTCCTTGCGCTCGGTGATATCCTCAAATGCCCCCAGAATCCCCACCACCGCACCGTCAGGGTCGTGCAGCGGCAGCTTGTTCGTCCGGAGCCAGCGCGGTGTTCCCTGGGCCGTCAAAATCGGCTCTTCAATATCCAGTTCAGGCGTGTCGGTTTCCATCACGCGGCGGTCTACCAGGCGGAAGAACTCCGCTTCTTCGGGTTTCCAGGGCAGGTCATAGTCCGTCTTACCCATGAGATCCGCCGACGAACCAAAACCCGCCAACGTTGCAAAGGTCTGGTTAGAGCCGCGATACACAAAGTCCCGATCCTTCCAGAAAATCGCCAGCGACAGCGCATCCATCACCGTCTGAAGCATCTGCTGGTTCTGAAGCAGCTCCCTCGTGCGGGTCTCGACCCGCTGCTCCAGTTCGGCATTGAGCTGCCGCACGACCTCCTCGGCCCGCACCCGTTCGGTCACATCCAGAATAATCCCAAACATCCGCACCGGGGTTCCATCCTCCGTGCGGGTCTGCTCGCCCTCCGCATACACACTGCGCTCCGTGCCGTCTGGTTGCATAATGCGGTACTGGACGGCATAGGGAACATCATCCGTCAGAGACCGTTGAATGGCTTCCTGAACGAGGGCGTAGTCATCGGGGTGAATAGCCTGGGTAAAGGCATCAAAGGTCGGAACGAACGACCGGGGTTGGTGGCCGAAAATGCGATACACCTCATCGGACCAGGTGAGAATCCCGGTGGCGATATCCCATTCCCAGTTGCCCAGATGCGCCAACCGCTGCGCCTCGTTCAGGCTGGCTTCGCGCTGGCGCAAGGCAGCTTCCATCTGCCGGCGCTCGGTGATGTCCCTCGTGACACCGCGATAGCCACACCAGGTGCCGTGCTGGTCGAAGAGGGGAATGCCGCTGATTTCCACCAGCACCGTCTGACCGTCCCGGTGGATATTGGTCGTTTCGACCCCTCGGAAGGGTTGTTGAGCACGGATAATGGGAACAATGACCGTCGCCATGCGTTGCCGCTCCTCCGGGGGTGAGATATCCGCGGGGGTTTTGCCCACCAGGTCAGCCGGTTCGTAGCCCAGAAGGTCACGGGATTTCGGGTTCACGAAGGTGAATCGGGTGTTGGCATCCATTTCCCATATCCAGTCGGTGCTGAACTCCAGCAGATCATTCAGGCGACGGAACTCTTCGCGGAGAGTTGCCTCAATCAGGGCTTGCTGCGCCTGCTGCTGCTCCAGTTCGGCCACACGCCGGCGCAAAACGGTCAGTTCAGATGGTTGCATTTCGTTGTCCCTATCCAGTCCATATTCCAGATCTCATCCATAGCCATCACCGGGCGGCAAGGGAATCATCTCCCCTCCGCTGGCATTCCGGTTGCTTTCCAGCAAAAACCGGGCTTCTTTTCTTGCTCGTCCAGGTGTCAGGTTTCAGTATAGCACACTTCAGAAACATAGCGGGAAATCCCCCGGTGAAGAGGGAGGGAAGCAGGAGGGAAACGCACGGAGGAGCAGGCCGCAAGCCCCAGCAAGCCCCATGGTATAATGCTCAACGACAGGGTTTGCTGGCGATAAGCCCGCAGCCCGGCGCAAGAGAAAGGAACGAACGACCTGATGCTACACTGGCTGAAAAAACTGTTTGGCGAGAACGAAAAGAAGGTCCGGCAGCGATACCAACCGCTGGTTGACCGGGTCAATGCCCTGGGGCCAGACTACCAGCAGCTTTCCGACGCCGACCTGCGCGAAAAGACGAGCGCCTTTCGCCAGCGCCTGAGCGAGGGCGAAACGCTGGACGACCTGCTGCCCGAAGCCTTCGCCACCGTGCGCGAGGCATCGTGGCGCACCGTCGGCATGCGCCACTACGATGTCCAGTTGATAGGCGGGATGGTGCTCCACCAGGGCCGCATTGCCGAGATGAAAACCGGCGAGGGCAAAACCCTCGTAGCGACCCTGCCCCTCTACCTGAACGCTCTGGAGGGCGAAGGGACCCACCTGGTCACCGTGAACGACTACCTCGCCCGCCGCGACGCCGGCTGGATGGGGCCGATCTACCACCTCCTGGGCATGAGTGTGGGCTTTGTCGGGCACGACTTCTCCGCCCTGTTCGACCCCGACTTCGTGGATCCCTCCACCTCGCTCGATGACGAACGCCTGGTGCATTGGCGGCCCTGCACCCGCCGCGAAGCCTACGAAGCCGATATCACCTACGGCACCAACAACGAATTCGGCTTCGACTACCTGCGAGACAACATGGTCCACCGCTTCGAGCAGGTGGTCCAGCGCGGGCATCACTTCGCCATCGTGGACGAAGTAGACAACATCCTCATTGACGAAGCTCGCACCCCCCTGATCATCAGCGGGCCATCCAGCCAGTCCAGCCCGGAATATGCCCGCTTTGCCCAGCTCGTGCGCCCCCTGCGGGCCGGGCGCGTCACCCCGGACGAAGTGAAGAAAGGGTCCCAGCCCGATGGCGACGTCATGATAGACTTGAAGAGCCGCAGCGTCGTCATCACCGAAGAAGGACTGGCGAAGGTTGAAACGCAACTGGAAGAGCTTGGCCCCGGCGAAAGCGTCTACGACCCGCAGCACAGCGGACTGACCCACTACCTGGAAAACGCGCTCAAAGCCCGCTTCCTCTACCACCGCGACAAAGATTATGTCATCCAGGATGGCGAAGTCATCATCGTAGATGAATTCACCGGACGCCTGATGCCGGGCCGCCGCTGGAGCGATGGCCTGCACCAGGCCGTCGAGGCCAAAGAGGGCGTCAGCGTGCGGCGCGAGACCGTCACCTATGCAACCATCACCTTCCAGAACTACTTCCGCATGTATGAGAAGCTGTCGGGGATGACCGGAACCGCCGCCACCGAGAGCGAAGAGTTTGCCAAAATCTACAACCTCGAAGTGACCGTCATCCCCACCAACAAGCCCTGCATCCGCGAAGACATGACCGACCAGATTTACCGCACGGAAGACGCCAAGTTCCACGCGGTGACCGGCGAACTCCGCAGTCGAGCCTTGCAGGGGCAGCCCATTCTCGTGGGCACAACCGCCGTCGAAACCTCGGAACGGCTCAGTGCCATGATCCGGCGCGACCTGGGCGACCTGATACGGAGCGACCAGGTCCGACTGCACGTCCTCAACGCCAAGCAGAACGCCGACGAAGCCGCCATTATCGCCCAGGCGGGGCAGCCCGGCACCGTGACTATTGCCACCAACATGGCCGGTCGTGGGACGGACATTCTGCTTGGCGGCAACCCCGAAGCCCTGGCGGCCCGCCACCTGCGCGACACCGGCGTGGACCGCAAACAGATCGAAGAACTGGCCCAGAGCCTCTTCGGAGAACACAAAACCCAGAAGATGCCCCCCCAGACGCTCATTGAGCGCAGCCGCGGGATGCTTACCAGCGACCTCGTGGACGAACTGAACCGCCTGCACGCCTGGTACGAACAGGCCATCGAACAGATTGAGCAGGAAGGAGAACACCTCTTCCTCGTCAACACCGTTCTGTCTCACGTGCCCCAGGTGCTCTACGAACAGAAGCGCGAACTGGTGCGGTCGGTCTTGCAGGGCAACCTGACCCGCGCTCGCCGCATCGTGCGCGACTACGACGAACTGAGTGAGGAAAACATCGTCGAAATACAACACCTGCGCACCGACTGCAAGGTCTACCGCGAACACCGCCGCGACCGCCCCAACTTCCTGGCGGGCAAGCTCTTCGACCGCATCTACACCGCCCGCGCCCGGCTGGTGCAACTGGTGCTGCACGGGGAGATGGACGAATCCCACACCCTCGTTCGGGACACGCCCGGCCTGAAGCTCGACTACCTGGACGACATCGCCCGTATCCAGCGCGAGTGCCGCGAAAACCACGAGCGGATTAAAACCGCCGGTGGTCTCCACGTCATCGGCACCGAACGCCACGAAGCCCGCCGCATAGACAACCAGCTCCGGGGGCGCTCCGGACGGCAGGGCGACCCCGGCTCGTCCCGTTTCTACCTCTCGCTGGAAGACGAACTGATGAAACGGTTTGGCCGGATGGATGCCATCCGCGGCGTGATGGAACGGCTTGGGGTCGAAGACGATATCGCCATCGAGCATCGGCTCATCAGCAAGAGCATCGAAGGGGCCCAGACCCGCGTCGAAGGCTACAACTTCGATATCCGCAAGCACACCGTCGAATACGACGACGTGATGAACCGGCAGCGCGAGGTGATCTACACCCGCCGCCGCCGCATCCTCGAAGAAGCCAGAGACCAGCACCGCATCGAAGAACTGCTGGCCCGCTACTTTCACCCCGACGTCCTGTTCTCCGAAATCCGCGACGAACTGCACGCCACCGCCGCGCTGGACGAGGAGGTGGTGCGGGGGCGCGTAGCGCGGCTGCTCCCCGATGTATCGTTTGACATCGCCCGGCTGCGAGATGCCGGCGACCAGGAACTTCCCACGCTGCTGCTGCCGCTCATCAAAGACCAGCAGCACCACGCCATTCCGGTCTTCGTAGATGAACTGTGCGATGTGCTGGATATGCCCGACGACGCCGAAGCAACCCTGAGCCAGGCCGACTACGACGAGGCCCGGCAATATATCCACGAACTCTGGCGCGAGCAGCGCGGTGGCGACCTGGAAGACCGCATCAAAGAGCTGTTTGGCAAAGAGATAGACCGCCTCCTGGAACAATACCTGACTGGCTACGAAACGTGGCTCCAGGGGCAAATCAGCGAAGCCATCGCCGAGGCCACCAACCCGGCCACCGACGAAGTCAACCTCTCCCTGGTTCAGCGCCGCCTGCAAACCATCCTGCCCGAAATCCAACCCCGGACCCCGGACCCGGACCCCGACAACGACCACGACGAGGGACCCGACCACAACTCCGACCTTGCCCGCCTGGCGGGGTTGTCGTCGGACCGGCTCCAGCGCGCCCTGGAGGCATACATCCCCCCCAACCGCGAAGCCGGGCACCATATTGACCTGCTCACGCGGGAACTCTTCTCGCTGCTGCCTATCCTGCCGCTCCCCCACGAAGTCCTGCGCCCCAACCAGCCCCAGACCGAGCGGGAACACCAGCGCGAACACTATATCGCCCTCTACCGCGAAAGGCTGCGGCACATCACCGCGGAGTTGGCAGAAGAAGAACAACAGGCTATCCAGCAAGACGCCATCACGACGCTCTACCAGGAACTACAACCCGTCTCCGGTCCAGCTTCCTCAGCCGCGTCGTCCAACCTATCGGCCAACGAACGAAACACCATCATCAGTTCCATCTTGAGCTACGGAATGGCGCTGGTGGGCGATGTGCTGGACCAACTCGACCCGGACGCCATCCGCGCCATGCTCGCTGAAGTGCTGAGCCAGACCTTCAACCAGTGGCGCAGGGCCATTGGCGACGAGCAGTTGAACCAGTTCCAGCGCTCGCTGATGCTCCAGACGATAGACCGCGAATGGCAGGAATATCTGACCGCGATGGAACACCTGCGCCAGGGTATCGGGTTACAGGCTATCGGACAGCGCGACCCCCTGGTCCAATATCAGACCCAGGGCTACCGCATGTTCAACGAACTGCTGACCAGCATTGACCAGACGGTGGTGCGCAAGTTCTTCCAGCAACTCCCCGAATTCTGGAACTACGTAGAGCAATACCGGCGGGAGATGGCCTTGCGTGAACAGGCCGCCCGCTCTGGCTACGAACTGGTGAGCACGAAGCGGGCAAATGACCAGCGCAAGCCCACCGGGCACACCATCCGCCGCGAGATGCCCAAAGTCGGCCCGAACGACCCCTGCCCGTGCGGGAGCGGCAAGAAATACAAGTATTGCCACGGTCGGAGCACCCCCGAAACCAGAAAACAGGTGCAGCGAGGGCGCAGCCATGACGACGAAGACCAGGACGATCAGGACGAGGCGGTTGTGGCTGTCAGCAGTGGAAGTGGGAATGGAGCCGGGGCACCACGCGGGAAACCCACCCATCAGCCGCCGGTGGCGCGGGGACGAACCGCGCCGCCAGCCAGCCCGCCACCCGCGCCCAATCCAACCGACGGCGAGACCGCCCCGAAGAAGCGACGGAAGAAGGCCCGGCGCTAATGCTCCTTTTCGGAACATAGAATTACGTAGTTCTCCGACATGGTTTTACGTAGAGCTACGCATAGCCCCGCCAACCACGCCGCGGTATACTGAACCTCAACAAATCTCGTTCATGCGTCCGAGATACATAATACCTGAAGGCCTTATCCAGAAGCCGCACAAGCATCCTCCCCTGATATAGCACCTGGCACAGGTCCTCTGGAAAGGCCTTTTATCTCCCCTGCTTGTTGAGCATCTCTAAGGCATCTCTGACGCATCTCTGGTCAAACATCATGGACAGTGAGGTCTATGCTATGGGACAGGACATTTTCATCTTGTTGATTGAAGACAGCCGCAGTCAGGCGCTCCGTTTCTGGCTCCTCCTCAGTTGTCTGGGTTACCAGGTCCACCTTGCCGACGATGGCAAGAAAGGGTGGCAAGAAGCCTGCACCAGGATACCCCACCTCATCCTGCTGGACCTTAACCTGCCCTCAATGAACGGATTTCAAGTATTGGAACGCCTCAAGCGGAACCACTCCACCGCGGATATCCCGGTGCTCATCCTGAGCGAATGCGACTGCGACCACGAGGTGCAGCGGGCGCGAGAACTGGGCGCCAACGACTACCTCTTCAAGCGAGATTTCTTCCGTCAGGATGCGGCCTATCAGCTCGAACGGGCCATCTCGCAGGCCCTACCCACCGAGCGGAAGCTCAGCAGCTACGCATGTCCCGCTTCCGGGTGACGATTCGATCACCAGGTCGCCCCCAAGCAGCATCACCCGTTCGCGCATGCCGGCCAGACCGCTGGACGTCGCCTGGGCAAAGGCCATCTCCGGGTCGAACCCCTTTCCCTCGTCCTCAACCTGAAGCCCGATGGTATCCTGGTCGCTCCAGAGCCGCACCGTGACTTCGTCCACCCCAGCATAGCGGGCCACGTTGGTCAGAGCCTCCTGCACCAGGCGGTAGACCACCGTCTCAACCTCCGACGCAAACCGCTGCTCCATACCGGTGTGCCTGAAATGCACCCGAATATCCGTCTGGGTGGTGTATCGCTGGAAAAACCAGCGCAGTGTGGGCAGCAACCCCAGGTCGTCCAGCATCGCCGGGCGGAGGTTGAGCGACATCTCGCGCACCTGAGCTATCAACTCATTGACCAGTGTCCGCGCCTCTTGCACGTTCTTGCCCACCGTCTCAGGCGTCGGCAGGCGGCTGGTCATCTCCAGGAGCAGGTGCAAGCCAGTGAGCGACTGCCCGATTTCGTCGTGGAGTTCGCGAGCAATATGGCGGCGTTCGGCCTCCTGCACCTCGACCAGACGGCGCGAAAGCGACTGCAAGCGCTCGTGGGCAACGCGGACCTCCTGCAACAATCGCCGGCTCTCGCTCACATCCCGATGGAACCACACCCGCCCGTAATACTTCCCCCCCGCATCGGCCACCGGTGCCGTATACCGCTCAAAAACGCGCCCATCGCGCAAAACAATCTCGTCCCAACTGGTCTGATGGGGGTTTTCATAGAGCATGCGAATCTTCTCCTGAAAGGCGTCTGCATCGGTGACATTGCTGAGCACCGACTCCAGCGCCGCCTGGAGGTTTCGCATCGCCACCACCTCGTCCGACAATCCCCACATCTCCACAAAGCGACGGTTGAACGAAAGCCACTCGCGGGCGCTTGACGTCACCAGGATACCATCAATGGCCGCCTCGTTCTGACACTCCAGCAGCGTCTTTTGATAGCGCAACTGCGCCTCGGCGCGGCGGTGTTCGTCTCGCACGCGCAGCGCCACGATGCCATACACCAGGTCGCTGGCAAGCTCCTTGAGCAGGTCTATTTCCGCCTCATCGAAGGCATCCGGCTCGTGAGCATAGATATTCAGCGCGCCCAGGACGGAGATATCTCCGGTGTCTTCCCGGTCCTGGTCCTGGTCGCCCCCCCGGTCCGAACCCTCGCGGTCGGGACAGACCAGCGGCAGCGCAATGGACGAAACAAAGCCGCGCCGGAGCGCATTTTCGCGCCAGAGGTGGTAGTTCGGGTCGGTCTGAATGTGCCGGACCACCTGGGTCTGCCCGGTCCGAACCGCTTTGCCCGTCGGTCCCTGGCCCCACTCTGTGTCCGACCAGGTGATGAAGAGCGATTCGACATAGCCGTTCGGGTCGCCCGCCTGTGCCACCGGGCGCACCCGCCGTTCGCTATCTGGTTCGGCAAACCCGACCCACGCCAGGAGGTAGCCCCCCGTCTGCACAATGCCCTGGCATATCTGGTGCAAGAGACTGGCCTCATCGGTGGCCCGCACAAGCACCTGGTTACATTCGCTCAGGGTTCTGAGCGCCCGGTTGACGCGCCGAAGTTCCTGTTCGGCCTGCTTTCGCTCGGTAATATCGCGGAAATAGACCGACAACCCGTCTGGGGAAGGGTAGGCATGGGCCTCGAACCAGGTTGCCATCGGCTTGTAGTAGTCTTCGGCCGTGGTCGAAACCTGCTGCTCCATCGCCCGGTGATACTGGCGGTAGAAATCGGTTTCGACGGCTTCGGGGAACACCTCCCAGACATTCTGCCCCAGCAGTTCGTCGCGGCTCTTCCGGAGCAACCGCTCGGCCTCCCGATTAGCATACACAAAGCGCCACGCCGTATCCAGCGAAAAGAAGGCATCGGTAATGCGCTCCAGGACCGTCTGAATGCGGTCACGCGAGGCGATGAGTTCGTCCTCTGCCTGCTTGCGGTCGGTAATATCCCGGAGAATGATGGTGAAGGTCGGATCTTCGTTCTGCTGCGATGCCGCCAGGGAAAGTTCTGCCGGGAAGGGCCGGCCTCCGCGACGGCAGGCCAGCACTTCGCAATAGGCCCCACTGCGCTGGGCCCTGGTCAACCCCACAACCTCCTGCGCATAGGCATAGTAGGTGTCCACCGACGACGGCATGAGCAGCATATCAAAGGGCTTGCCGTCCATTTCGTGGCGATGGTAGCCAAAAGTCAGTTCCGCCGCCGGGTTGAACAGCAGCACGCGGTGGTGGGCATCAACCGCAATCATCGCATTGACGGCGATCTCCAGGATGTTCGCCAGGCGCGATTCGATGCGGCGGTGTTCGTCGCGGGTGCGCAGTGCCACGATGCCGTAGGTCAGGTCGCTAGCAAGCTCCTTGAGCAGGTCTATTTCCGCCTCATCGAAGGCGTCCGGCTCCTGGGCATAGATAGCCAGCATCCCCCGTAGCGCAGGTTCACGGGCCGGGTGCTCGCTGCTCTGGCCGGGCAGCGCCAGCGGCAGCGCAATGGATGAGGCATAGCCGCGGCGGAGGGCGTCGTCGCACCAGGGGGCAAAGTCGGGGTCGGTGCGAATGTTCCGGGCAATGGCAACCTGCCCGGTGCGGATGGCAGTGCCGACCGGGCTGCGCCCCCATTCGCTCTCGTCCCAGGTAATACGCACCGATTCGAGGTAGCCGTCGTCGTACCCGGCCTGCGCCGCCGGGCGCACCCGCTTTTCGCCCCCACTTTGCTCGGCAAACCCAACCCACGCCAGGCGGTAGCCCCCGGTCTGCACCAGGCTCTGGCATAGCTCCTGCAAGAGGGTGGCTTCGTCGGTGGCACGCACGAGTATCTGGTTGCACGCGCTGAGTGTCTTCAAGGCCCGGTGTACCCGGCGCAGTTCTGCTTCGGTGCGGGTGTGCCAGCGTCGGGTTATCTTGAAAGCTCCATAGAGCAGCAGCGCACTGGTCAGCAAAAAGACCCCATCGCTCACGAGGGCAGGAACCAGCGCCTCCGGCGAGCGGCTCCAGAGCTGGCTGGCGAGGCTATGAGTGAGCACGAACCATAGGCCAGAAAGCCCGACGTAGAGCAGGATAATAGGGAAGGCAAGGGAACGGTGAAGGTCCTTCATCGTGCTCCCTCACCCTTTCCTGAGCCGCAACCGCTTCCACACCCACCCGCGCCGCGGGGCAACCAGCAACGCCGCCACAAACCCCACCGTGCAGACCAGCACAATGGACGGCCCGGACGCCACATTCAGGTAGTAGGAGAGATATAGCCCGGTAACCCCGGAGAACGCCCCGACCGCAGCGCCCAGGAACATCATCACCGGTAGCCGCCGGGTGAGCAGCGAAGCCGTGGCCGCCGGGGTAATCAGCATCGCCAGCGTGAGCGCAATGCCCACCGTCTGGAGCGAAACCACAATGGTGATCGCTATCAGAATGAGCAGCACGTAGTTCAGCAGGGTCACGGGCAGGCGCAGCGTGGCGGCCAGCACCGGGTCGAAGGAGAGCACCAGAAATTCCTTGTAGAGCGCAAGGGTCACCAGCAGCACCAACCCACCCAGCAGCGCCATGTGCCAGAGGTCACTGGTCGTCACGCCAAGCACGTTGCCAAAGAGAAAGTGCGCCAGGTCTACCGCGTAGCCACGCATGGTTGAAATCATCCCGATACCCAGGGCAAACATGGCCGCAAAGACAATGCTGATCGCGGTATCCTCTCTGACCTGGGACCCCTGGCTCACCGCCCCGATGACCACGGAGGCGACCATCGCCGTTCCCAATGCCCACCAGAAGACGTCTCCCCGCGCCCCCCCACTCACCAGGTAGCCAAGCGCGACACCGGGCAGGATGGCATGCGCCAGGGCATCGCCAAAAAACGCCATCCCCCGCAGCATCACGTAGCTGCCTACCACTGCACACACCACCCCGACCATCGCCGCGGCCATCATCCCGCGCACCATGAAGGCGTAGTGCAGCGGTTCGGAAAAGAGGGGCACCAGGTTCATCGCTCTTGCCGCATCATGTTCATATTCATAGAGGTCTGGGGGGAGGGTGGGGGACGATTCCGTTACCCGGAACCAGGAACGGCAGGTGGCTCCCATAGGCCGTTGCCAGGTTTTCCAGCGTCAGCGCTTCGCGGGCCGCGCCAAGGCTGAGCAACCGGCGGTTGAGCAACATCACGCGGTCAAACCGCCCGCTCGCCTGGTTCAGGTCGTGGGTCGAAATCATCATGGTCACGCGGTGCTGGCGCAATTCGTCCAGGATGCGGAACAGGTCCTCCTGGGCCGGGACATCCAACCCCGTCAGTGGTTCGTCCATGAGGATGAGATGGGCTTCTTGTGCCAGTGCCTGGGCAATGAAGACGCGCTGCTGCTGCCCGCCAGAGAGTTCACCGATTTGCTGCCCGGCCAGGTCACTCATCCCGACCAGGTCGAGACACTGGCGCACGTGTTCGCGGTCCTTTCGGCGCGGCCAGCGAAACAGGCCGATTTTGCGGGTCCGCCCCATCATGACCACATCGGAGACGCTGACCGGGAAGCTCCAGTCTACCTGGCTGCGCTGCGGCACATAGGCAATGCAGATATGCCCCCCCGGTGCATGTCCATAGACCTTCACCTCACCCGACGAGGGCGGCAGAAGCCCGGCAATGACCTTGAGCAGCGTGCTCTTGCCGGCCCCGTTCGGCCCGACCACGGCCATACGTTCGCCCTGAGCCAGATGAAAGGAGACGCCTTCGAGCGCGGTTTTGCCCCCATAGATAACCGTAAGGTTGCTCACCTCTAGGACGGATGCCCCTTCGCGGTGGGACACGCCGGGCGCAAAGAGGGATGAAAAATACTGGTTCAACGGACCGTCTCCGGCTGCCCTGATTCCCCTGGTTGCGTTGGCTGCGTTGGCGGCATCGGTTCGATTGACTCCATCGGCTCCATCGGCTGCATCGGCGGCATCGGTTCGATTGACTCCATCGGCTCCATCGGTTGCATCGGGGTTATGAGCGCTGCCCGCACCCAGGGGTCTCGCACGGTGATAGCCCCGGCGGTTATGGTCGTCTGCGCCTCACCCGGCCCGTCCTGGGGGTGGGGAGCCATCGTCATCATCCGCACCGGGGCGGCAATCGTCAGCGACCCGGCGTGCTCCAGTGTCAGGGTGAGCGTGACGGTGTCGCCCTCGTGCAAGTCCCGCGTGAGGCTGAGCAGCATCACATGAAACCCACCTGGCCGAAGTTCCTGCTCACCGCTAGCGGGTATTGCGATTTGCCCCACCGGGCGCATCTTCATGACCCCTTCTTCATTGACCACGGTGTGGAGTTCCACCGTTTCCGCGGCGTCGGTAGACGCGCCAATGAGCGCGTCGGGCACCCCGCTGGCATTCACCAGGGTCATATAGGCGGCGCTGTTGCTCCCACCGCGAGGTGGTGGTTGATGGTCCGGGGCCGGCTCCAGAGGCGGAGCACCGGGCACCGTTTCATCTGGTGCTGTGGATTCAGTGGTCTCGGTCGTCTCTGGTGATACCTCACAGGCAACGATGGCTCCAACCAGAGCCGCCAGGAGTGCCAGCACAAGCACCCTCCGGCCCACCCGCATCCCTGACATCCTCATCATCTATTCCTCCTCGTCTCCTCCTGCATCGTTCTGCTTCGGAGCAACTCATCCCTCATTCCTCGTCACGGGTCGAGCAGGCCGGGCATTTCCCATAGAACTGGAGCAGGTGGTCCTGAACGTGGTAGCCCGTCCACCGCTCAACCCGGGCCGTCAGTTGCTCCATATCGCGGTCGCCGGGAAATTCGGCGGCCTGTCCGCAGTTCTCGCAAACAATGGTATGGTGGTGGCCGGGCGAGGCCGGCAGGTAGCCATGGCAGCCATGTTCAAAATGGACGCGGCGCACCAACCGCATCGCCACGAGCAGGTTGAGCAGCCGGTAGACCGTGACCAGACCGAGGTTCCGATGGATGGCTTGCGCCCGTTCCAGGACTTCCTGGGGCGAGAGCGGCGTGGTGGTGTGGGACAGCACCTCAATGATGGCCCGCCGGGGAGCGGTCATGCGGTAGCCTTCGTCTGCAAAGCGCTGTTCCCACTCCGTCTCAGTGACCATAGTGATGATATCCCTGCCCCCGCTGAAAAACCTTTTCAACAGCGATTATGCCGCATAAGCGGCGTTCTGTCAACCAATGCGTGGTGCATGAATGGGTTGCGCCCGTTGTGGCGCTGCGGGGTGGGGTGGAGAGCGGAGGTGGGGGCAGGTCTCCGCTTGACAGGAAGGTTTCCATAGACTACTCTACTGTCATTCATCACTCATCTCTCATCTCTCATCATTGTGGTACAGATATGACCTGGTTTCGAAAGTTATTCATCACATTGCTGCCGTGCCTCATCGTTGCCTGGGTCGCTGGCCCGACCGGACGCTTGCTGGTGGTCCTACCGCTGCTGTTGTTCGGGCCGGGCTATCTCCTTGACCGCGTGCTGAGGCTGAAGTTTCCTGCGGTTCCGTTCCTGCGCCCGTCGCTCTGGCTTGGCCTGAGCCTGTGCAGCGTTGCGCTGCTGTACGAATGGGCCACCGTGGTGGGGTTGGTGCTCTCTTCCGCGGTCTTGCACGGGCTGGCGCTCTCGTGCGCAGTGGGCGTGGTGGGTGCGGCCTGGCAGCCGGGGCACACCCGGTCCCTCCGCATAGCCGATGCCCGGACTATCGGGAAAACGTGGCTGCCGCTGCTGCTGGTTTTTCTCCTGTCGCTTGGGGTGCGCCTGGTTCAGATTCGCGACCTGGTGCTGCCCGCCTGGGTTGATTCAGTCCACCATGCGCTGATCATCCGCGTGGCGGCAGAGCAGGGGCAGGCTCCCTATTCGCTGCGCCCTTACCTTCCGGTGGACCACCTGTCCTACCACTGGGGTTACCATGTCTTCACTGCGGCGGTGATGCACCTTTCTGGCCTGGAACTCCCCAGGGTGATGCTGTGGGAAGGGCAGGTGCTCAATGCGCTGCATGTGCTCACCTGTGCGTCTCTGGCGACCTGCCTGTGGCGGCGTCCGCTGGCCGGGGTGGTGGCGGGCATCGTCGTCGGCCTTGTCTCTATTATGCCTTCCTACTACGTGAGTTGGGGGCGCTACACGCTCCTGACGGGGCTGCTGGTGCTGCCCCCTCTGGCAATCTCCTGGCATCTCTGGCTCCGCACCGCCTCGCGGGGGTGGTTACTGGCAACAGCGCTGCTGCTGGCCGGCCTGAGCATCATTCATGCACTGGTGCTGGTGCTGGCCGGGTGCTTGCTCGCGGTGATGGGGGGAACCTGGGCGCTCGACACCTCGTGGGCACTCGTGCGTTCGCGGCTCTGGCAGGCAACGTGGCTGGTGGGGGGGGCGCTGGTGCTTGCGGCTCCCTGGTTGTGGGTGCTCAGCCTCAAGATTCTGCTCCCCGCCGTTGAGAACCCCCACGCACTGGTGAGCGGAGGCGACTATGTCCAGCTCCATGCCGGGTTGCTCTGGGAACCCCAGAAGAACCTGCTGCTGATATCGCTGGCGCTGGTGGCGCTCCTCTGGGGGACGTGGCACCGCGCAAAGGCCGCCGTAGGTCTGGCCGGGTGGGTGAGCGGGATGGTGGTTCTGGCAAATCCGTGGATGGTCGGGTATATTCTGCCGGTGGCAGGTGGGCTGCTGGTGCTCTGGTCAGTTCCGCAGCGGCGCTTCGGGGTTGCCCCTGGGGGGTTGGCCTTGCTGCTCATCAATCCATGGCTGATTCCGGTGCCTCATTCCTGGATTATGACCAACGATATCATGGTGGTCTGCCTGTTCATTCCACTAAGTGTGCTAATTGGCGGAGGGGCGCAAGCGTGGTTGGCCTGGCTGAAGCGCACGGTTCCAGCATCTCCACCATCTCCACCGTTCTGGAGGGTGCTGGCGCGGGGTGGCTTCGGGGTACTCCTGGCGGCGTTTGCCCTCTGGGGCGCGAAGGACCTGCGCGACGTGATCAATCCCGTCACGGTGCTGGCAACGCCTGCCGACACGGCGGCGATGGCGTGGGTTGCCGAACACACCCCCCCCGACGCACGGTTCCTCATCAATGCGGTTCCGTGGTATCCCGGCGACACCGACCGCGGCACCGATGGGGGATACTGGTTGCTGCCACTGACCGGACGCTGGACGACCACACCACCGGCCGTGTTTACCTATGGCCCGCCAGACTACGTACGCGAGGTGCGGCGGGTGAGCGGGGTGGTGGCATCGTTTCAAGAAGGGCAGGAACAGGATATTCACCGGTTGATTGAGGATGAGCGGATAACCCATATTTACCTCGGCCCGGACTCCCACCCGCTTTCACCGGCGCTGTTTGATGACCCCCTGCGCTACGAGCAGGTCTATACGGACCAGGATGGCAGCACCATCTTTGCCGTTCATCATCAGGTATGGTATGATCAGGATGAGTAACGTTCCCGGTGTTTTTCCCAATACTCCCTGTCCCTGGGAATCACGGTCGGGAGCATCCTCAATAAAACACAAACGGCAGAACGCACAGGGCAAAACGCAAAGATACCGGATACCAGATGACTGACGAAGTGGTTCCCATCAGTGACCGCGAACGAGAGGTGCTGGAACTGGTCGTTCGGGGGGCTTCGAATAAAGAAATAGCGCAGCGCCTCAACATCAGTATCCACACGGTCAAAGTGCATTTGCGAAATATGTTTGGCAAGGCAAGTGTATCATCGCGGGTGCAGTTGATGACATATGCCATTGAACGACACCTGGTCACGGTCGGACAACCAGCAAATGAGCCGCCTGAGCCGAATGACACGGCGGAGTTGTCTGGGGACGGAGAGGCCGTGAGAATCCCAGAATCGCCTGTTCCAGAGGAACCATCGTCGGTGGGTGGATGGTCGAACGGAGCAACCAGAAGAAACGAGAACGTTCTGACGGCCCCGACTCCTCGCCCGGCGATGGAGGAACGAACAGAGAAACCTGAACGGGAACAGGGGACAGATTCCTTTTCCTTGACGACCTCTGACGCACCCCTGGCTCGCCCCACAACCCGCCAGTCCCTACCAAATCCTCCCCCTAGAAGCGTGTCCCATTCTTTTGCCATCTCCCCGCGTTCAGTGATTTTCTTCCTGGTGCTCCTGGGAGTTGTTCAGGTGTTCACAATTGGCCTGATTTTCGTGCAGATGGGCCAGCGGGAGAGAGTAGGGGGAACGGAAGAAAGCGGTGTGTTACCCCCATCGTCTACAGCGGCAACCTCCACCGAAACGATTAGCGACCGCTGGAAAACCTGCACATCCATGCCGGTTTTTCGAGACCACTTTGCAGTGGTGGCCTACGAATATGATACCGGGATATACGTTATTGGTGGTTCCGACGTGAATGGTGCAAGCGCGGCCGTGAGTCGCTACGATCCATTTAGCGACACGTGGGCATCGCTCCATCCTAAACCAACCGCGGTCGGTCATGTGCAGGCAGTTACTATCGGTGGGATGATCTATGTGCCTGGAGGGGAACGCTCCGATGGAACGGTCCTCAATATCCTGGAATCCTACGACCCCCGTAGCCAGCAGTGGAGTACCCTTGCGACGATGCCGGTGCCGCGCAGTCGCTACGCGCTTGCCAGTTTCGAGGGAAAGCTCTACCTGTTTGGCGGATGGGATGGGCACCAATCCCGGTCGGAGGTGTTTCTCTATGACCCTGCCAGCAACACCTGGGAACCCGGCGATACGTTGTCCGTCCCCCGCTTAAATGCTGGAGCCGCGGTAGTTGAGAGCCGCATCCATGTGATTGGTGGCGAGAACGAACAGGGCGCACTGTCCCTTCACGAACGCTACGATCCGACACGTCCCCACGAACAGCGGTGGGAAAGCCTCTCTCCCCTCCCGATGGGGGTTGCCAACCCGGCGGTGGTCGGTCTTGCCAACAACATCGTGGTGGTTTTTGCTCCCCATCAGCAAATGGCGATGCAATATGTCCCGTCGAGCGATTCCTGGAACCAGTTCACCATCCAGAAAAGGTTGTGCCCTCT
>JAAUSY010000305.1 GCA_012032475.1 Chloroflexaceae bacterium | reverse complement strand
CGGCCCTGCCTCACGAAGGCGGTTCTGTGCTACAATATCCGCAGGATATCCCTATCCACCGTCCGGGGGAACCCTGGGTCGCTCCGGGGTTTCTCTGACAGCCACCCGGAGAGGCCATCGGTGCTTGACATGATCAGCCATAGTTCGACTCAGACGGAATACATCGGGCAGCGCCTGGGGGACCTGCTTCAGCAGGGGGATGTGCTGCTGCTGCTTGGTGAGATCGGGGTGGGAAAAACTCACCTGGCGAAGGGGATAGTCCAGGGGATGGGGTCGTCCGACCTGGTCACCAGTCCCAGTTTTGTGCTGGTGAATGAGTATCGAGCGGGTCCGCGCTGGCCGGGGCTGCGGATTTATCACCTTGACCTGTATCGAATTGGGGACGCGGCGGAGGTGACAACCATCGGGTTGGATGATATGCTTGATGGAGCGGGGGTTTGTCTGATTGAATGGGCGGAGCGAGCCGCAGACTGGCTGCCGGTTGAGCACCTGGCTATCTCCCTGCGACCCCTCGATGAAACCAGGCGTGTGCTGCGCTTTGAGCCGCACGGGGAGCGCTACCAACATCTGGTTGAGGCGTTCAGAAGGGCAGCGGATAAGGCGTCCCGATGCTAATTGCGATTGATACTTCGACGACCCAGACGGGACTGGCCTGCTATGACCAGGGGGGGGTGCTCGGTGAGTGCCTGTGGCAGTCGGGGCGCAACCACACAGCCCAGGTTCTGCCACAGCTTGCGATGCTCCTGCGCCACATCGGGCGGTCGCAGCGCGACCTTCGGGCGGTGGCGGTGGCGCTCGGTCCGGGCAGTTGGAGCGGTTTGCGGGTGGGGATGAGCATTGCCAAGGGGTTAGCCTGGGCCGGCAATCTGGCGATTATCGGGATTGGGACGCTGGAGGTGCTGGCCTTTCAGCACCAGCGCCTGCTGGGGTCGGTCTACCCGATGATACGACTGGGGCGGGGGAGGTTTGCGACGGCGGAGTTTTGTTCTGGGGAGACGTGGCGGCGGGTGAGCGATGACCGCAATGTCACCCTGGCGGAGCTTTGCCGGGAGGTGCTGGCCCCATCTCAATTCATGCCCCTGTCCCAATCCCAGTCCCAGGTGCTCTTTTGCGGCGATATTCTGGGGGACGAGGAAGCCCAGGAATATCTTCGACAGCACCTCAAGGAGCGGGCTTGTTTTCCTGCTGCCACGGAGGCGGTTCGCCGCCCTGGGGTCCTGGCCCACCTGGCGTGGCAGCGGTTGGTGGCCCAGGATTGTGACGACCTGACCCGTCTGGAGCCTCGCTATCTGGGGGAGCCGGTGCAGGCCAGGAAGGCGTGACCCGGAGGGGGTATGAAGGGGGACCTGTATGTCAGCGCTCAAACGCTTTGAACAATTTATGGAGAATATGGTCGAGGGGTCGGTTGCCCGTATGTTCGGCAGCCCGGTGCAGCCGGCGGAGATTGCCAAGCGGTTGGAGCGGGCAATGGAGAGCCAGCAGAAGATTGGGGTGCGTCGGGTGATCGTGCCGAATGTGTATCGCGTCTTCCTCAATCCGCGCGATTTTGCGGCCTTTGAGCCAATGCGGGGCGACCTGGAACGCGAGATGGGGAATTATCTGAGCGAGCTGGCTTCCGAGCGCGAATTTACGATGCTGGAGCATCCTCATGTGGAACTGGCCGAGGATGCCAGTGTGCCGCGCCGCACCATCCAGGTGGTGGCGGAGATTGCCCAACCCAGCAGCGAGG
Source organism: Chloroflexaceae bacterium (assembly GCA_012032475.1). Lineage (GTDB taxonomy): Bacteria > Chloroflexota > Chloroflexia > Chloroflexales > Chloroflexaceae > JAAUSY01. The sequence goes on along the minus strand of JAAUSY010000305.1, from coordinate 1,516 downwards.
CCGGAACCCAGGTGATGTCCGCAACGATCCAGATGGAGGCGCAGCAGCAATCGAACAGCCGGGCATTGCTGTTGGTAGAAACGCCGAAGGGGGTTCACCCTATCCCGCTGGAGACGACGTTGCTGACCCTTGGGCGAGGGCTGAACAATGACATTGTGCTGGAGGATGCACGGGTTTCGCGCCATCATGCGCAGCTTCGCTACAAGACGCGCCGCTTCTGGGTGACCGACCTGGGCAGCACCAACGGCACCTTTGTCAACGGGGAGCCGGTCAGCGAGACGGCGCTCCGCAATGGGGATGTTCTGTCGCTTGGGGGATTGGAGTTGAAGTTTCGGGAAGGGTAGGGGCATGTTCGACCTTGCAGACCTCTCGTTGGGGGTGATTATTCTCTTGCTGCGCGTGGCGGTGGTGTTTCTGCTCTACCTCTTTTTGTGGCAGGTGCTCCGAGTGGTCACCCACGACCTGCGGGGAAGCGCAACCCCCGCAATGGAGCGGGCCAACCAGTATGGGCAGCTCATTGTCGTCAGCTCTGGGCAGACCGGCCTGCCGGTGGGGAAGACGTTTCTGCTGAACCCGGTGAACATCATTGGGCGCAGCCTGGAGAACGATATTGCCCTGAACGATACGTTCCTCTCTTCGCAGCATACCCGCCTCGAATTGCGCAATGGGGAGTGGGTGGTGGAGGATATGAACAGCACGAACGGTACGTTTGTCAATGGCTTTGAGGTGCGGGGCACAACAACGATGCGCGATGGCGATGTAATTCGCCTGGGGCGCATTGAACTCAAGCTGGTGGAGCCGCGTGAACGTGAACATCATTCCCCCAACCCGGCGTGAGGGGGATGACGGGGTTGGGGAATGGTGCCAGGGGTTGGGGAAACGGGTAGTCGGGGCGCGGCTCGTAGGTCTTCTGTTCAAAAATCGTACGAATAGTAGAGCGCAATACCCCTGGACCGGGCATAGGCCTCAACATGGGGGTTGCTGATCATGTGGGTCACCAACACCGGGAATACCTCCCCCACCACCCCTTCCAGGCGGTTGAGCTTGCGCCGGACAAAATCCTCGACGCCCTTCTGCGAAAGCTGTGCTTTCCCCTCGCCAATCACCATCACCGCCCGGCCTTCGAGGAGCGCCTTCCCGACAATGTTGACCTCAATGGGTTCACCGTCTTTGTCATTGACATAGCGGCGCAACAGGCGCTCCTGCACCACGAGGCCATGGTCTTGCTCCAGCAAGGCCGGAAGGGCGCGGTAGGCCGCATTTTCCAGGGTATACCCGATGGTCATCGCAAGGCCACCAACTTCTTTGCGCGTGGCACGAAGGTCTTTCGCCTGTTGGCGCACCTCTGCGGTCAGTTGCCGCAATTCTTCTTCGGTGCGCTGCTGCGCCTCGATGAGCTTTTGCACCACATGCTCTAGCGTTTCCACGCGCTGCTCGATGCGCTGCTGCGCAAGGGTGAGTTCTTCGACACGCTGCTCGGTGCGCTGCTGCGCGAGGGCGAGTTCTTCGACGCGCT
>JAAUSY010000304.1 GCA_012032475.1 Chloroflexaceae bacterium | reverse complement strand
GCGGGGCTGCGGCTCGACCCGCTGCCGGTGGGAGATGGCGGGCGCGTGCGGGTCGAGTGGCTGCGGCTCATCCCCGTGGCGAGCGATGAGTGATGCGTGGCAAACCGTGCCTCGGATACCTCCGGCCAGCCTTTCCCGCTTGTTTTTTTGGCCGCATATGCCGTATAATGAAAGGGTGATGATTCTGGTTGTTGCGGCGGACACCAGGGTCAGGGTTCTGGCCTTTGCGGTCTGGCCCAGGAGCGGAATGACCTGGTGCGCCTGGAGGTAATTGCTATGTTCTTTTTGCGAATGCTCGTTCATCGGGCGGTCGTCTGGGCCAGAGAAAGCTGGCTGATGGTTCGGTTTCGGCTGGCCCTGGCCCAACTCGTCGCCGGGATCATGTGTGTCATCTTACTGCTGTGCCTCTTCCTCGACCCGTTTTTGCCCCAGGCGGGGTTGCTGGTAGAAAACATCATCCTGATTGGCGCAATGGTCGGGCTGTTTCTCTTGCTGTGGAACCTCCTTTCGACCCAGAAGGAGGGGCACCCCCAGGTGGTTCCCGAAACGGTGCTTGCTCCCGTCCCTGTTGCGGTGCCAGTCACCTGCAAGGAGGCGCTGAAGGTCGCGCCGGTCGGGGCTATTTCGAAGGCGGGGCAGCTTCTGAAGGTTTCGGACAAGGTGGTGACCGGCGGTCATTCGCCAGCGTGGCCGGTGTTCCGTGGAGTGGTCAAACTCGTGTCACCTGTGGTCGGGCCCGTGCCGCCGGTGTTCAAGGGGGCGTTCAAGGCGGTTCCCGCCGCTGCTTCTCCGGGTGGGCTTTCTGTGGCCGAGCGGGAAATGGTGGTGGTGAAGGTCCTGCCAAAGGGGGCGCTGCCAGTTCGGATGGCAGCCAGAGAAGCGCGAGAAGAGATGAAAGTCGTTCCGCTGGTGGTGCGTGAGACCAGGACGCTCCTGAAAGACCCGGAGCGGGTTATCTCAACCGGGGTGCTTCCAGCGCAGCCGGTGTTCTCCTCGGCGGTCAAGACCCTGCCGGCCGGCGGGGTGAGGCCGGGCCTGGCCCTGAACTGGAAGGAGACCGACAAAGTGGCGCTCCAGGCTGCGTTTGTCCGCAAAGAGACCATCGCGTTTGTGCCACAGGCCAGGGTACTCCTGTCGCAGTCGTGGAAGGACCTTCAGAAGGTGGGAGAACGGGCCGGCACCTACGTTTCGGAGCTTGCCGAGCGGCTGAAACAACCGGGTATGGGGCGGGGTCCGCTGCCCGTGCCAGTGGTGTGCCCCATCCGTTCCCCCAAAATCAAGGGATAATCTCCCCCCCCCGTGAAACGGTGAAGGGTGAACGGCGAAGGGTGAGTGACGAGCGGTGCGCTATCCTCGTTCCTCGTCACTCACCCTTCATTGCCGGTCATCGCCGGTATCGTTCATCGCTCCCGGTACCCATGTATCGCCAGGAGCACCGCATTGAGCACCGCCGCGCCCAGGAACAGCGCCAGAACCAACCAGAAACCGATGTTGTATTCCACCTTGAGCAACCCGGTGGATTTCAGCACATTCCCCACCGTATCAAGCAACCCCGATGGTTCGTCTGACGGTTTCTCCACCGTGTCTGTCAGGGCTGCCTTAAACAGGAAGAGTCCTGCGACCCCCGCAACCCCGCTGATAGCGGAGATGGCGGTTGCTGCGACCTGGGGGAAAAAGCTGCCGACCAGCCCGACCACCAGGGCGACCCCCACGACGACCGAAGGTATCAGCACCGAGGTGGGGATCTCTTCCAGGTCGTTCGCCTGTATCCCTGCTCCTCCAGTGAGCAAGTCCACCCCATTCAAGTTGATTTCTCGCGAGCCACACGAGAACGTGACAAACGGCAGAAAGAAGCACAGCAAGATAGCCCCGAACATCCCCACCGAAATTCGTTTCGGGGTCTTGCTCATCGCCGTCGGGCGCTTTGACTGGCCGGGGCGGGCGGGGACCGGCAGCGCAGGAGGAACCCCCACTCCCTGCCAGGCACCGCCGGCCGATGGCCCCTGGTAGTCGAAGCGGCGGTCCCCCGGCGCCGGGGGGGAGTCGTGGCTGCCCCCACTTGCACCCGTGCCCGCGCCTGTGCCCGGCTCCTGGTAGTCGAAGCGGCGCGGGCTGAGCGGTTTGCCGCAGTGGTCACAGAGTTGCTGGCCTGGTTGTTTTTGCGGCGTCCGACAATGGGGGCAGATGATGGTGCGGTCTCCTTCGGTCCCTGACATGTTTCTCCTCCCTTCATCACTCGTCACTCGTGGCTTGTTGCTCGTCGCTCATACGAAAGCCGCCCCGGATTGAGCGTGCCAGCCGGGTCGAATGCCCATTTGATGGATTTCATCAATTCCAGGGAGGCTACCATCCGTTCGGATGGCGTGCCCCACCGCGGCAGGTTGGCATGCGCCACCGGGTCGCACGCCAGGACTTGACAGTGGTTCCACGCTCTGGTCAGGTCAGCAACCAGTGCCCGCAGTCCGTCGGCGGCTCCGGAAACACGCGTATAGATGACGCCGTTGAGGGCACGGGCACTGGTACGAAGCGTCATGTTATGGGCAACCGCCCCCTGCTCAAGGTCGGCCAGTGCTTTGCCGAGCCGTGCCGGGAGCACCACCAGCCGCAACAGGGCCTCGTAGCTCTTCAGCCCGGTCATCGCAGTCAGGTTGACGATCTGGCTCCAGAGTGCTCGCATTGGCTCCTCTCGAAACACCTCAACGAACAGGGGCGTGTACTTCGCGGCCATCAACCGCAGGTCGTTGAGGTGGCGTTGGCAGGCAGCTTCCGTCCCTTCCATCCGGAGCGCCAACCCGTAGCCCCCCTCATGCCCGATGGCCTGGAGCGCTTCGTAGTCGAGGTATTCGGCGGCAGTCGGGGTCAGTTGCGTGGCGGCAATGGCTGCCAGCAGGCCAAGCACCTGGTCGGGGCGAGTGAAGGTGATGAGCAGGGTGGCTTCGGCAGGCGGGCGCGGGATGGTCCGCACATTGACGCTGACCATGATGCCGAGCGTGCCGTGGCTCCCATGAAAGAGGCGGACCATGTCGTAGCCACTGACGTTCTTGACGACCTGCCCCCCGTGGTGGGTGACTGTCCCATCCACCTCTACCACCGCCACCCCCTGCACCAGGTCGCGCAGGGTGCCATACCCCAGGCGGCGCGGGGCGTCGGTGGCCGTGGCGACGACCCCCCCGATGGTCGCCCCGGTCGGGCATGGGCAGGTCAAGGGGAAGCATCTGCCCGTGTTCTGCCAGCACCGCTTGAAGAC
>JAAUSY010000108.1 GCA_012032475.1 Chloroflexaceae bacterium | reverse complement strand
CCCGCTCAGGTTGGATCGGTAGAACGTTGCTTCGCGCAGGTTGGCCCCGTGCAGGTCGGCTCCGGTCAGATTCGCCCCCTTCAGGTTGGCCCCCACCATGGTGGTTTCAGAAAGGTTCGCCTCTATCAGGCTGGCATTGCTCAGAATCGAGCGGCTGAAGTCGGCTCCGCTCAGGTCGGAGCGACTCAGGCTGGCTTTTTCGAGCCGGGAATCGCTGAACGAGATGCCGCTCAAAGACAGGTTCGATAGATCAAGCTGCGTGAGTTCTTCCTTTTCAATCCGGAGCTGAGAAGCCCCCTGCTCCCTGGCCCGTTCCTCAATATCTTGCCGCGTCAGCTTCGCCATATTCGATACTTTCTTTTCTGCTCGCCCCTGAACCCCGCACGCCTGCGCGGTGCGCCTTCGGGTTTTCGCCTGGTGCGTGTGTTGGGATATGATAGCACAGGGGAGGGTATCCGGCAAAACCCGAACCAGCCGCGCAAGCGCTGGCGACTCTACTCCCTCCCATCCCGCATAGACTTCAGATAGGGCAGGAAGGAGGTGCGCTTGGTCATCTCCGCCACCGACCGGCCCTTTTCGACCAGCGCCCCTGTCGGGCAAACGTGTACGCACTTGCCACAACTCGTGCAGGTTTCCGACGTTCCCCACTCCTGCCCCAGGTCAGTAATCACCCGTGCGTGGAACCCGCGCCCCATCACATCCCAGGTATGCGCCCCCTCCACCTCGTCGCACACGCGCACACACCGCGTGCAGAGGATGCAGCGGTTGGGGTCAATGACGAACCGCTGATGCGAGGCGTCCACCGGCAACCGCGGAGTCTGGTAGCGCACCCGCACGTGGTTCATCCCCAATCGGGAGGCCATATCCTGAAGCTCGCAGTGCCCATTCGAAACACAGACGGAGCAGATATGGTTGCGCTCGGAGAAGATGAATTCCAGAATCATACGCCGGTAGGCGGTCAGTCGCTCCGAGCTTGTCGTCACCTCCATGCCCTCTTCGACGCGGGTGACGCACGCGGGCAGCAACCGCCGCGCTCCTTTCACCTCCACCAGGCACATGCGGCAGGCTCCGACCGGAGTCAGCCCCTCCAGGTTGCACAGCGTCGGGATACCAATGCCGTTTTCCCGTGCTACTTCGAGAATCGTCTCATCGGATCGGGCCCCGATATCGCGCCCGTCTATCTTCAGCGTTTTGATTTGTGCTGCCATAGGACCGCTTATGCTCCCTTATGCTCGGATATGCGCCAGATATTCGTCCCGGAAGAAACGGAGCGTACTCAGGACCGGGTTGGGGGCCGACTGCCCCAGTCCGCACAGGCTGGTGTTTCGCACCATCTCACAGAGTTCGACCAGGGTGCTCAGGTCGCCCATGCTCGCCATGCCTTCGGAAATGCGGGTCAGCAGGTCGTGGATATGGACCGTGCCGACCCGGCACGGGACGCACTTGCCGCACGATTCTGACATACAGAATTCGATGAAGAAACGGGCCACGTCAACCATAGACGACGTATCGTCCATGATAATCATCCCCCCCGACCCCATAATCGAACCGACCTGCACCAGGGAATCGTAATCCACGGCCATGTCCAGGTAGTCTTCCGGGATGCACCCCCCCGACGGCCCGCCGGTTTGCACGGCCTTGAACGCATGCCCATCCGGGATACCGCCGCCCATCTCGTAGATAATGTCGCGCAGGGTGATACCCATCGGCACTTCGATGATGCCCGTATTGGTAACCCTTCCGGCCAGTGCAAACACCTTGGTGCCCGCGCTCTTCTCCGTGCCAATCCTGGCGTACCAGTCGCCGCCATTGCGGATGATCGGGGCCACACTGGCAAAGGTCTCCACATTGTTAATCAGGGTTGGATACCCCCAGAGGCCATATTCCGCCGGGTAGGGTGGGCGAGGGCGGGGGGTTCCGCGCTTGCCCTCGATTGAGGCAATCAGCGCCGTTTCTTCGCCGCAGACAAACGCCCCGGCCCCAAGCCGCACCTCGACATGGAAGCTGAAGGTTGTGCCAAAGATACGGTTCCCCAGGAGACCAAGCCGCTCCGCCTGGTGGATAGCCTGGCGCAACCGCTTGATTGCCAGCGGGTATTCGGCCCGAACATAGATATATCCTTCGCCGGCCCCCACCGCATAGGCGGCAATCGCCATCCCCTCCAGCACGCGATGGGGGTCGCTTTCCAGCACGCTGCGGTCCATGAACGCACCGGGGTCGCCTTCGTCGGCGTTGCAGATGACAAACTTGCGCGGCCCGACCGCCTTGGCAACGGTGGTCCACTTCAGGCTGGTCGGGTAGCCTCCCCCGCCGCGCCCGCGCAGGCCACTGCGGGTCATCTGCTCAATCACGTCCGAGGGGTTCATCTCAGTCAACACTTTGAGCAACCCTTCGTAGCCGTCGGCCGCAATATAGTCTTCGATGCGCTCCGGGTCAATCTGTCCAGAGTTTTCCAGCACCACGCGCACCTGACGCTGGAAGAAGGGCCCATCGGTGGGGCACACCAGGCGGCTCACGGCTCCCTCACCCAGGCTGTCTATGATATCGAGGCTGTCGGACACCTGCACTTCCTGATACAACGCTGCCGCAGGGTCGGTGAAGGGGCCAACCGAAACCAGCGGCCCGGCCGTACACAACCCCATACACCCGACGCCCCGCACCTGACACCATCGTTCTTCGCCGCGCCGGCGGACCTCCTTCTCAAGCGACTCGCGTATCTGGTCGCTCTGAAGCGAGAGGCACCCGGAGGCCACACATACGTTTATCTGATGCTGATATTGTTGTTGGGTTTCGCGCTCAAACAGCGCCATTTCAGCAAGTTCTTCTGGTATCATGGCTGCTCCATCCACCTCTGAAGCTGGTTCAACACCTCGGAACGATCTCGTTTGCCCATCACGTTACCATCCAGCACCACCGCCGGGGCCAGGCCGCAGGCTCCCAGGCACCGCGCCGTCAGGAGCGAAATCTTCCCATCGGCGGTGGTGCCTCCTTCCTTAACCTTGAAGTTCTGCTCGATGGCAGACAGGATAGCGGCTCCCCCCTTGATGTAGCAGGCGGTCCCCATACACACCACGCAGGTATGTTCGCCTGGCGGTCGGAGGGTGAAAAAGTGGTAGAACGTTGCTACCCCATACACCCGGCTCAGCGGCACATTCAGCCCGGCGGCCACGTAGCGCATGCCGGCTTCGTCCAGGTACCCGAACGATTCCTGGACGGTGTGCAGGGCTTCAATCAGGGCATCCTGCCGGTGGCCGTGGCGGCGCATGGTGGCACGCACCACCCGCCACCGCCGGTCATCCGAAGGAGGTTCAAGTTTTGCGGGGTCTCTCTGCATGGTTCGGTTCCTTCTTTTGCTTCCCTTGCCTCGGTCAACCATTCTCCCCTGAGACGATTGTACCATATCAGGCTCCACCTGTGCCAACCGCCGTACGATAGTCACGGTGATTGCAAAGTCTTATGTTTACCTGTTGGTGCCGACATGATGTATTCATACACCGATGGTATAGGCCCAAACGCGCCGGGCCTGCGCGAGGTTGGGGTAGCCAGGTTTGAGGTCCCACCCAACAACCGTGTTGTTGATCGCCGTGCCCCTGCCCCCGCCTTGCAAGATTCCCCCTCCCATGATACTATTGAATTATAATAGTATATAAAAGCCTTTTGTTACCAAAGTTCTGGTCAATTACCAACCAACCCAGGCTGCACCACCCGGCCCCGGTGCGGATTTCGCCCATCTTTCGAACATCGGGGCGATGGTGAGGCCCCGACCCGGCCCCTCCTGACCAGCACTGGCCCGCTTGCCTCCGTTCAACGGCGACGGTATCCGTGGTCCGGCCCCCGGACCACTACAGGGCAGACTCTCCCCGATGGAAGACCGGGAAGGTCTGGAGCACGCCTTTTTCGTCACATCTCGTTTGATTCTGGACGATACCACAACCTGAACGTGAGGCCGAATCTGTCTCGTATCGGTTGTTCCATTTTTCACAATACTCCCCCCAGAGGGGATAGGGCTTGAGCATTGAGTCGTGCTACAATAGGTAAAGAGGGATACGATAGTTAGATAGACTCTTTTTTTTGAAATCCCCCGGATGGGACCGGGGGAAGGTCATGAACCTGAGAGCACAGGTGGAGGAATGCGCATTATGGAGCCAAGGTACAAGGATGTGTTAATTATTGGCGCTGGCATCACCGGTATGCAGGCAGCGCTAGACCTGGCGGACAAGGGCTATCAGGTAGCCATCGTAGACAAAGAAGCCAGCATTGGCGGCGTCATGGTCAAACTTGACAAGACGTTTCCTACGAATGATTGTTCTATCTGCACGGCGGCCCCCAAAATGGTCGAAGTGTCGCGACACCCGAATATCGAACTGTTCCCCTATTCCGAAGTTGAGCAGGTGATTGGTTCGGAGGGCAACTTTCACGTCTCAATCTGGAAGCAGACCAACTACGTTGACCCATCGAAATGCACCGGATGCGGCGACTGCGCCACCGTCTGCCCGATTGAGGTCACCAACCGCTTCGATGAAAAACTCTCGCAGCGCAAAGCCATCTACATCCAGTTCCCCCAGGCGGTCCCCTCAATCTACACCATTGACTACGCCCACTGCGTCGGGTGTGGGGCGTGCGACCGTATCTGCGAGGCCGGGGCCATCACCTTCCTGAAGGCCTCGCAGGAAATCCGCGTCCAAGTGGGCAGCATCATCGTCGCCACCGGCTTCGATGTGTTAGAACCCCTGGAACTGCGCCGAGAGTATGGATATGGCAAATATCCGAACGTCATCACCGCGCTTCAGTATGAGCGGCTCCTCTCATCGTCGGGTCCAACGGTGGGCAAGGTCCTGCGCCCCTCGGACGGCAAGAAGCCGCGGAGCATCGCCTGGATACAGTGTGTCGGCTCGCGCAGCAAGCAGCACGGCTTCCCCTACTGCTCGCGCATCTGCTGTATGTATGCCACCAAGGAAGCCTCGATTACCGTCGAGAACAACCCCGGCATCGAGACCGCCATCTTCTACATGGACCTGCGGGCCTATGGCAAAGACTTCCAGCAATACTACCGGAAAGCCGAAAAGATGGGCGTCCAGTATGTCCGGAGCCGCCCCTCAAACGTCTACGAAAACCCGGACCAGAGCATCACCCTCGTCTACGAAGACACCCTGACCGGCAAACTGGAAGAACAGGTGGTGGACCTGCTGGTGCTCTCAACCGCGGTGATTCCCTCGCCCGGCAACGCCAAACTCGCTAGCGTCCTGGGGATTGAAATAGATGAAAACGGCTTCTTCCTCCAGAAAGATATCCTGCTGGAGCCGATGAAATCTACCCGCGAAGGCATCTTCATTGCCGGGTGTGCCCAGGGTCCCAAAGACATCCCCGACTCCGTGGCGCAAGCCAGCGGCGCGGCGTGCAAAGCGGTCATCCCCATCAAGAACCGCGAGCGAACTATCCGGCGGGAGACCCCCCCGGAGATAGACGTGAGCAACGAACGACCCCGCGTCGGCGTCTTTGTCTGCAACTGCGGCAAAAACATCGGCGGGTTCCTCGATGTGCCGGAGGTCGCCAGATACGCCAGCACCCTCCCCAACGTCGTCTTTGCCGAACAAGACCTGTTTGCCTGCTCGGAAGATACCCAGAAGCGGTTGAAGGACGCCATCAAGGAACATCGGCTCAATCGCATCGTCGTGGCGGCGTGCTCGCCCATCACCCACGGAATGCTCTTCCAACAAACGTGCGAAGAGGCCGGTATCAACCGATACCTCGTGGAAATGGCAAACATCCGCAACCAGTGCTCATGGGTCCACTCGGACCACCACGAACACGCCACCACCAAGGCCAAAAACCTGGTTGAGATGGCAATCTCCAAGGCCATGTACCTGCGCCCCCTGGCGAAAAAGCGCGTCGAAGTCACCCGGAGTTGTCTGGTGATTGGCGGAGGCGTGGCAGGCATCAAGGCGGCCCTGAACCTGGCTGACATGGGCATAGATGTCTACCTGGTGGAGCGGGAAAAATCCCTGGGGGGCAAGCTCAAAGACCTGCACACCCTCTTCCCATCCGACCGGTCCGCGGCGGAGGTGCTGAACCCGCTGCTGAAATCACTGGATCTCCGGCGCAACATCACCGTTTTCACTGACACGGAAATTGCCGATGTTGACGGCTATATTGGCAACTTCAGCGTGCAACTGGTGCCCGGTGCTGGTGGGACTCCCCGCCACATCACCACCGGAACGATCATCGTCGCGACGGGCTTTCAGGAAATAGACCTGACCGGCCGATACGGCTATGGATCGCACGAAAACATCATTACCCAGACCGAACTTGAACAACGCCTGAAGGCCGGCACGCTTGGCAAACCCCGCACCGTCGTGACCCTGAACTGCGCCGGGGCGATGGATGAGGAGCGCCCATATTGTTGTAGAATAGGGTGCGGAGTTTCCGTCAAGAATATCAAACTGATCCAGCAAAAGGTGCCCAACGCCAGGGTCTTTCTGCTCTACCAGGATCTACGCATGTTTGGCAAGCAGGAAGAAGAATACTTTGCGGATGTGCTCGACCAGGTCAACCCGACCCTGATCCGGTATACGGTGGAACACCCGCCAGTGGTGAGCGTGCGAGATGGCAAAATCTTTACCATGGTGTTTGACCCGATGATGCACCAGAACGTCGAGATCGAAACCGACCTGCTGGTGCTCACCGCCCAGACCCAGGGCGACATCCACACATCCCGGCTCAAGCAACTGCTCAAGATTGCAACCGACGCCAGCGGGTTCTACAACGAAGCCCACGCCAAGATACGACCGCTGGACTTCGCCACCGAAGGGGTCTATCTCTGCGGCTCCGCTCACTTCCCGAAGAACCTGCCCGACGCCATTGCGCAGGCAGAGGGAGCTGCTTCACGAGCCGCTATCCCACTGATGATCGGGAGCGTCGAAGTTGAGCCAATCGTGGCCGAAGTCAACCCGTCGCTCTGCGTCGGTTGTGGAATATGTACGACCATCTGCCCATACAACGCCATCCACCTGGACCCCGAACGAGGGGTAGCGATGATTACCGATGTGTTGTGCAAGGGGTGCGGGGCCTGTGTGTCAGCGTGCCCATCGAGCGCATCGCAGCAGAGGAACTTTACCGACGGGCAACTTTTCTCCATGATCAGTTCAGCCTGGGGAGGAAAATAAGGAACCAATGGACCACCAATTCGAACCGAAAATCATGGCCTTTCTTTGTAGCTGGTGCTCCTACACCGGGGCAGACATGGCCGGGGTCGGCCGGATGCAGTATCCGGCCAATATCCGAATCATTCGGGTGATGTGCAGCGGCAGAATGGACCCCCTCTTTGTGATGAAGGCCTTTGAGTCCGGAGCCGATGGCGTGCTGGTGTCGGGGTGTCACCCCGGCGACTGCCACTATACCACCGGCAACTACTACACCCGGCGGCGCTTTGCCGCGTTGCGCAAGCTCATTGACTTTCTCGGTATAGACAACCGACGACTGAAAGTTACCTGGGTCTCTGGTTCGGAGGGAGCCAGGTTTTCAGAAGTTACCCGCGAGATGACCAGGGAAATCCGGGAACTTGGCCCCCTGAAGTTGCTGGCTCCAGTGGGGGTATAGGAAAGGGCAATACGAAGAGGAAGAGGGTTTATCTCCGTCATCCGTGTATCGGTCGTCCGGGGGCCGTGGCTTGCTCGTTCAGGGATATGAGACGCTATCCGGCGCACGGCTCCCTCGATTCCCTGGTGCTCTTTGAACTCATACCGCTGATAACCCTACGGATATGGATGTGGAGAGGAACCGCAAAAAGAGCAGAAAGAATAGGAGCGTAAGCGCATGACCCCAACCACCACCTGGGTCGAGCCACCGCAAGTCGAATGCGACTACCCGGAAGCAGATGGAGAACCCATGGCCGAAAGCGACTTCCAGCGCAAACCGCTGACCTATGCGGTGGAGGCGCTCGACCTCCACTTCCAGCACCGACCGGATGTCTACGTTTCGGGCAATATGTTCATCTACTACGAGGTGGGCCAACCCGGCGCGGTCGTGGCTCCCGACGTCTTCGTGGTCTTCGGGGTCAGCAAACACGACCGACGCACCTTCAAGGTGTGGGAAGAAGGCAAGGGTCCGGACGTGGTCATCGAAATCACCTCGCGCCAGACCCACCGCGAGGACGAAAACCGCAAACCCACGACCTACCGGTGTCTGAAAGTGCAGGAATATTTCCAGTATGACCCGACCGGCGACTACCTGCGCCCGGCCTTGAAGGGCCGGCGGCTCACCTCGTGGGGCGGCTACCAGGCCATCGCGGCGAGGCCGCTGCCCGGCGGGAACCTCTTCCTGGAAAGCCAGGTATTGGGGTTGCACCTGCGCCTGGAAGCCGGGCGGTTGCGCCTGTTCGACCCGACCAAGAACACCTACCTGCTCACCTACCAGGAGGAAGCCAGAGCACGGCAGGAAGCCGAAACCCGCGCCCGCGCTGCTCTGCTCACCCACCAGGAGGAAGCCAGAGCGCGGCAGGAAGCCGAAACCCGCGCCCGTGCTGCCGAAGCCCGGCTCCGGGAGCTTGAAGCCGAGTTGCAGCGGCTCCGTGGCCCGGCCGAAGAAATGTAGCGAGAACGACGAGAGGAGCCACAGAGAGCGCGAGAGAACGCCAGATGGAACAGATAATATAGAGAGGTAAGGTATGGTATGGGGATATTGACAAGGTTACGAAGGAGCAAACTATGACACACACAGCAACCCAGGTGCGTGGTCTGGTGGAGGTGGTGGATGAACACCACCCTGAAGCAGAGCGCGTGCCCGTGTTGACCAGGGCCAGGTCCGGAACGAGTATCATGGTTGACACAGAAAAGACCGAACGGATCAGGGAGCGGGTACGGGGCCTGCTCTCTGAGGGTCGCGTGGAGTATTTCATCGGCTACGAGGCAGGTTCCGACCCGCTGCACGTCAGTCCGTCGTTTGTGCAGCAAACAGACGAGGTCGAGCATCTCGTCTGGAACCTTATGAGTATCAACAACCTGGTCACCTACCTGAAGCGCTATCGCAAACAGCGAATGGGATTGCTCGTGAAAGGGTGTGACTCGCGGTCGGTCATCGAACTGCTAAAACTGCACCAGGTCAAACGGGAGAACGTCTATCTCCTGGGTGTTCCCTGCACTGGCATCCTTGACCCGAAGAAGGTCGCGGCTCGTTGCAACCCGGCTGCTATCCTCGCCATCCGCGAAGACCACGACCTGGTTTTCATTGAAGTGGGGGTGGAAGGAAGAACGGACGAGCCACAGGTGCTCGAATTTGAGAAACACGATCTGCTCTTCGACAAATGCCGCTCCTGCGACTATCCCAACCCGCTGGTGTATGACGAACTGGTGGGCGACCCGGTGCCGGTCCGGGCGCGGGTCGGCGGGAAATTCGAAGATGTTGAGCACCTGGAACAGTCAAGCATCGAGGAACGGCTCTCGTTCTGGCAAGAACAGTTCAACAAATGCATCCGGTGCTATGCCTGTAAAAACGTCTGTCCCATGTGCTTCTGTGCCGAGTGTTTGTGGGAGAAGCGAGACCCGCAGTGGGTCACGAAATATCCCAACCCGAACGATACGTTCACCTTCCACATGATCCGGGCGTATCACATGGTCGGGCGCTGCACCGGATGTATGGAGTGTGAGCGGGTGTGCCCAGTTGACATTCCGCTTGGAACCATCTTTAAGAAAATTGAAAAGGACTGCCTGGAACTCTTTGACTATCAACCAGGGTTGGAACTTGACGTCGTTCCGCCCCTGAGCACCTTTGACGAAGGCGACCAGTCCCAGGAAGATCTCTTGAGGTAGGGGGGACCTGATGCAAGATACACTCATACACAAAGGCAGAATAGCCGAATTTATTCATGAATTGATGCAGGATTCGCAGGTAATTGCCCCGGTTTCGGTGGGGGGGCAGGCCCGCTTCAAGCCGATTGAATCGCCGGAAGAGGTGGAATGGGGCTACGGCAACACGACCGTCTCTCCCACCGAGTTCATCCTTCCGCACTCCGAGAGCTTGTTTCAGTTTGAGCAGCGGGGAACGGACTTCAATCTGACCTACAACATTGACAACGTCAACCGAACCATTCTGGGCATCCGCCCGTGCGATGTTTCCAGCCTGCGGATGTTGGACGAAGTATTCAAGGGGAAGTACGAAGACCCCTACTACCTGAGCCGCAGAAACCACACCACCCTGATTGCGATGATGTGTCTCGAACCGGGGGGGAGCTGTTTTTGTAGCTCATTTGGAACAGGTCCAGGGCTGGACGCCGAAGCCGGGGCTGACCTCCTGCTGGTAGACCTGGGCGAGGCATTCTACGTGCAGGTCTTCACCGAGCGCGGGCAGACCATCATGGAGCGGGTTGCCTCGATGGGTACCCCTGCCACCAGCGCCGACCGGGAACAGGTCGAGGTGCTGGCGGTCCAGGCAGCCAGCAACATGCCCCGCACCCTTGACCTGGAAGGGTTGCCTGAAGCCATGGGGCAGCTCTTTGAATCGGCCTACTGGGACAAAATCTCCCGCAAGTGCCTGGCGTGCGGAGCCTGCACCTACCTGTGCCCGGTGTGCTACTGCTTCGACGTATTCGATACGTGTTCGCAGGCCCAGGGGGAGCGGGTGCGGTGTTGGGACGCCTGCACCTTCAAATCATTTGCCCTCCTTTCCGGAGGGCACAACCCGCGGCCGTCTATCAAAGAATCGTATCGCCAGAAGATGTACCACAAGTTCAAATTCGCCATCGAGCGCCATGGCTACGCGCTCTGTGTCGGGTGTGGCCGCTGCCTGGAGGCGTGCCCGGTGGATATGGATATCGTGCAGGTGCTTTCGGGCGCAAAATCGCAAGTGGTGGAGGTGGTATAAATGCTAGCGCATGCAATACAGAATCGTGGCATGTCCCTGTTCAACCCGTTCATTCCCCACATAGCCACGGTGGTGGATATTCGGCAGGAAACCGGCGATATCCGGACCCTGGGGTTGCGGTTTAACAACCGCGACCTGGATTTTGACTTTGCACCGGGGCAGTTTGTCGAGGTTTCATTGTTTGGATACGGAGAAGTACCGATTGGCCTGGCTTCTTCGCCCACGCGGAGAGAAACCATCGAGATTAGCGTCAAGCGAATGGGGATGGTCACCGGCCAGATTCACAAGCTCACCATTGGCGATACCATCGGCATTCGAGGTCCCTATGGCAATGGCTGGCCCGTTGATATGCTGCGGGGAAAGCACGTCCTGGTGATTGGCGGAGGCATCGGGTTGTCTCCGCTGCGCTCCCTGATTGACTACCTGCTCGACCAGCGCGACGATTTCGGCACGATCAAGATACTCTACGGGGCCCGCACCCCGAACGACCTAGTCTACAAGCACCTGCTGCGGAAGTGGGGCGAGGCCAGGGATACCGAAGTGTTCTGCACCGTTGATATCGGGACACCGGAGTGGGATGGGCATGTTGGTGTGGTCACAGCCCTGTTCGAGCAGGCCAATATCACCATCGAGAACACCGTGGTCATCACCTGCGGTCCGCCCATCATGATCAAGTTCGTCACCATGGGGTTGGAAAAGATGGGCTTTGCCGATACCGATATCATCACTTCGATGGAAAAGATGATGAAGTGTGGGATTGGCAAGTGTGGGCACTGCAACATCGGCAGCAAGTATGTGTGCGTTGATGGCCCCGTCTTCACCCACCGCGAACTCAAGAACCTGCCGAAAGAGCTGTAGGGGGAACGACAAACGACGGGAGTTGGAAAAGGAACAAACGCTATGATAAAGATAACCACCAGGCGACCAGCCAGCGATCTGGTCGAACGGGTCGCGGAGTTGAGCGGGCAGAGCATCTTCGCGTGCTACCAGTGTGGGACCTGCTCGTCGGGGTGTCCGTTCATCGAGGCGATGGACTTGCACCCGCACATGGTGCTGCGGCACCTTATGTTTGGTATGGAGGACGTGCTCACCAGCAAGACCATCTGGGTCTGTGCCTCATGCTTTATGTGTGCCGAACGCTGCCCACGAGATATTGATATGGCGAGAATTATGGAGGCGCTGCGCCAGGTCAACCTGCGCGAAAACGTTGACCACATCAAGATTTCGCATATGACGGAAGCGGAGCTTGAAGGAGTCCCGCAGATTGCCCTTGTGGCCCATTTCCGCAAGAATACCGGGTGAGGAAGGCATGGACATCAAATACTATCCAGGATGTACGGTCAAAACATCGGCCAGAAACTACGAGGCATCGGCAATAGCGGCCTTGCGCTACCTGGGGGTCGAACTGAGCGAACTGGAGCAGTGGAACTGCTGCGGAGTTGTGCATACCCTCTCGACCGATGACCTGATGAAGCAGCTTGCGCCCATCCGGGTGCTCAAACATGTGGAACAGTGCGAGGAGCGAGAGGAGGTGGTGACCCTGTGCGATATGTGCTACAACACCCTCTCTCAGGCCAACCGGCTGGTCAAGGACGACCCGGCCAAGTTGAAGACGGTCAATACGTTTATGGAATGCGACGATTCCCACGGGGGGTATACCGGGACGGTCCGGGTGGTCCACCTGCTCCAGGTGCTCCGGGACACCATCGGGTTTCAGGCTATCAAGAAGAAGGTCAAATACCCTCTGCGGGGAATGAAAGTGTTCCCCTACTACGGGTGTATGCTGCTCAGACCCGGCGAGGTCGGGATTGACACCCCGGAAGATCCGACGATTATCGGTGACCTGATGCGGGCGTTGGGGGCGGAAGTCATTGACGACCCGGTGAAAATCGAATGCTGTGGTTCGCACCACACCGTTGGCGACCGCTCCATTGTTTTCGAGCGGATCGAACGCATTATTGGCCGGGCCCGAAGCAAAGGCGCGGAGGCGGTGGTGCTGTCGTGCCCGCTGTGCCGCTTCAACCTGGACACGCGCCAGCAAGAAGACCGCACCATCGAGCTACCTTTGCCGGTCTTCTACTACACTCAGTTGATGGGGGTGGCATTTGGCCTGGATGAAGCAGTTCTGGGCTTGAACGAGCACCGCATTGACCCTCGACCGCTGCTCAGAGAGATTGGGTATCAGAAAAAAGGAGAATATGGGAGGATAACGACATGACCATTCATGTGCATGAGCAGGTTCATCGCCCGCGGGTATCCGACCAGGGCTTCGACGCCAGGACCCCGAAGGTGCGCATTTACCTGATGGGGAAAGAATACCAGGTTCCGAATGTGCTGACCATTATGGCCGCCATCGAATATGCCGGCTACCGACTGGTGCGCGGGTGCGGGTGCCGGGCGGGATTCTGCGGGGCCTGCTCAACCATCTACCGCAAAACGGATGATTACAAGCTCTATTCGGCGCTTGCCTGCCAGACGCTCGTCGAGGAGGGCATGTATCTGGTCCAGATTCCCTTCGTTCCGGCGGTCAAGAGCCTGTATGACATGGAAGAAATCACGCTGACCGACAATGTCATCCTGCGCTATTATCCCGAAATTGCCCGCTGTGTCTCGTGCAACACCTGCACCCGCTCGTGCCCACAGGGTATCCGGGTGATGGACTACATTCAGGCGTCGCTGCGGGGGAATATCGCCAGGGCCGCACACCTCTCGTTCGATTGCATCCAGTGTGGTCTGTGTTCGAGCCGCTGCCCGGCGGATATCAAGCACTATCATGTGGGGCAGCTGGTGCGGCGCGTCTATGAAACCCGCATCGCTCCGAAATCGCCGCACCTGGCGCGGCGCATCGAGGAGCTTGATTCGGGCGTGTACGACGAGGAGATGAACCGCCTGATGACCAGTTCGCTCAGCGAGTTGAAGCAGCGGTACGAAAGTCGAAAGATCGAACCGGTTTCCGAAGACTAGACGAGAGGGGAGAATACGACGATGAAGATGATTCGAGGGTATCCAGATTACATGCGCGAGAGTATTGAGCGGGTTGAGCGCACCCGGGCCGAGCGGCTCAAAACGCCCTACCCCCCGATGAGCCTTGCCGAACGTGAAGTGTTGCTGCACCGGTTTCACCCGGACTTCCGGGAAGAGCAGAAGCGCCCGATTGCGTTTGGCCCGAGCCGGGGTCTCAAGGTCAACCACGAACTGGCAAACGTGATTGAGTCGCATCCGCTGGTGCCATCAACGCTCAATCTTTCACAGGTAGATTACCAGGTTGATGTGCTTATCATTGGCGGCGGAGGGGCCGGGACGGTGGCGGCCATCTGGGCAGTTCAGGAGGGCATCCACCCGGAAAAGGTGCTCATTGCCACCAAGCTCCGCCACGGCGATTCGAACTCGACCATGGCCCAGGGGGGCATTCAGGCCGCCGACCGGGAAAACGATTCACCGCTGATTCACTACCTCGACGCGATGGGGGGCGGCCATTTTACCAACAAGCCCGAACTGGTGCAGGCGTTGGTGAGCGATGCCCCGCGGATTATCAAGTGGCACGAAAGCCTTGGGGTAATGTATGACAAGGACGAAGCGGGGAACTTTGTCGAAAACCCTGGGGGCGGAACCTCTCGTAAACGGTTGCATTCTGCAAAAGACTATACCGGGCTTGAGATTATGCGGGTGGTCCGCGACGAGTCGCGGAATCTCTCGGTTCCGGTGATTGAATTTGCTCCCGCGGTCGAACTACTGATGGATGAACGAGGGCAGGTGGCCGGGGCAGTGCTGCTCAACCTGGAAACCAAAGAATATGTCGTTGTGCGGGCAAAGGCGACCATTCTGGCAACCGGTGGGTTTGGTCGGCTCCATATGCAGGGCTTCCCAACGACGAACCACTACGGAGCGACGGGCGATGGTCTGGTGCTGGCCTACCACGTGGGGGCCGAGTTGGTTGACCTGGACTCGGTGCAATACCACCCGACCGGCGCGGCGTTCCCTCCGCAAATTGCCGGGTTGCTGATTACGGAGAAGGTGCGCGGGATGGGGGCAACCCCGGTCAATGCAGATGGCGAACTGTTTGTCTACCCCCTGGAGCCGCGAGATGTGGAGTCGTCGGCGTTTATCCGTGAGTGCTATGATCGCGAAAAAGGGGTCATTACCCCGACGGGCATGCGGGGGGTCTGGCTCGATGCCCCGATGATTGATATGATCCACGGGGAAGGGGCCATTCGGGAGGCGCTGCCGGCTATGTGGCGGATGTATGAGCGGTTCGGGATTGACATGACCCGCGACCCCATCCTGGTCTTCCCGACGCTTCACTATCAGAATGGCGGGATTGCGATTGACGTGGATGGAGCCACCACCGTGCCTGGCCTGTTTGTGGGCGGCGAGGCCAGCGGCGGGGTCCATGGCAAGAATCGCCTGATGGGGAACTCGCTGCTAGACTTCAATGTGTTTGGGATGCGGGCCGGTATTTCGGCGGCGCGATATGCCCGGCAGGTTGAGGTGGGTCACCTGTCGCTCGCCCACGTTGATCGCTACGAAGAGCTGCTGAAGGATGCGGGGATTGTGACTGACCGAACGTCACCGGTGCTGCTGCCGGAGTATCGCGGAAAGGAGGCCCTGGAACGTCAGCTTGATGTCTTGATATAATGGGTGGGAGGGGTCCCATGATAACCGTGGACCTGGCAGGGACCCTCAAACCATTTTGGTTCCTGCTCTGGGAGGTACAACCATGCAACGAATTGATGTTCAGGAAAAGTTAGAGACGGTCTTCAGTGCATCGCAGACACAGGTGCTCTGCGACGTTATCTGGGATTCGTACAACACCCTGGTCAAGGCGAGCGACTTGAGCGAGTTGAAGGCGGTCGTTCAGGAGTTGGCGGTGGCGCAGCGGCGCACCGACGAGCGCATGGAGGAACTGGCTGAAGCGCAGCGAAGGATGGTCGCTG
>JAAUSY010000107.1 GCA_012032475.1 Chloroflexaceae bacterium | reverse complement strand
CGGGTGCTGGTTCAAGGCCGGGCCCCTCACGGGCGCACCAGACCGCACCAGGCCCCCTGCGCCTGATCGCCGACCTGCAAGCCCCCACGGAGGCGTAGCCGATGCGCACGGCCCGCCAGCGCCAGCAACACCTTTCCAAAGCCGAGCGCGACGCCTACCGCCGGGGGAAGCGCAAAAGCCTCACGTTTGCGGTCACGCATATTCCACTGCTTTCGCTTACTGAAGCCAATAGTGAGAAGAGAGCGCAACTTGATGCGCTGGCGGAGGAGTACATGCGCGTCTGTCAGTGGTACACCACCCACTTCTGTGAACAGGGCGCGGCAGATCGCACCACCGATCTGGCAATTGCCAGCACCCTGAGCGACAAGTGGCACCGCTGCGCTGTGCGACGGGCAGCAGGTACCGCGCAAAGCTGGCTCTCCAATCGAGACCGTGCCTGGCAGGAGTACCAGGATGCTCTGGTTGAGTATCACGACCATCCCGATGAGCCCGCCCCCGACGAACCGCTCCCGCCCGGCTGCCGCGTGCGCTTCCATATGGACGATGGGACGCACACTGTGACCTATCCCGATGGCACGACGCGTATCTATCGCACGCCCCCCACCTGGAACGAGCCATCGCTGCCGCACCTCACCAGCACGGTGCTGCTGGCCGAGAACGATGTCGCCACCCTGCGCCACGCCGAGGATACCGCCACCTTTCCCTTCTGGCTGCGCGTGAGTACCCTCACTGCGGGTAAGCGCATTGACTTGCCTGTGACATTGGCCGACTATCACCTCGACCAGTTGCAGGGGCGCGATATTGCAGGCGATGTCTATCTCATCCGACGAGAAAACGGCTGGTGGCTGCAACTCTCTTATCACGACCAACCCGCCGTAACCAGTGATGCCGCCTCGCCTGCGGTGGGCGTGGATGTCGGCATTGCGAGCTTCATCACCACAAGCCTGGGCGACCAGTACGGCTCGTTCCAAGATAAACTGGCAAAGCGACACCAGCGAGACCGCGAGAAACGCCGCTGCAAGGCGAAGCTCCGTGCCTGTCTGAAAAAGAAGGGCGTCACGAAGCTGCCGTCGCTCACGAACCAACGACTGGCGCGCCACGTGCGACAGGAAATCAACCGCGCCGTGAACGCGTTCTTCCGCGACTATGCCGGGTTTCAGGTGGCCTATGAAGACCTGGCGGTGCGGACGATGCGCTTCAAGACGCGGCGGATGAATGCCTACCTGTATGCCAGCAACCTGGGGCACCTGCCGAAGCAGCTGGCCTGGGGAGCGAAGAAACGAGGGGTGCGTCTGACCGCGGTCAACCCGGCCTACACCAGTCAGGCATGCCCCGTCTGTCATCACGTTTCCCGCGCCAACCGCCCGAACCAGCAAACGTTTTGCTGCGGGGCGTGCGGCTACACGGCCCACGCGGATGAGGTGGGGGCCGGCAATATCCTGGCCCGCCTCACCGATGCGGAACTCCGCACCTGTTCTGATACCGCCGCCATCAAAGCGTTGTTGGGTCGTCGCCATCAAGCGTATTCCTTTTCGCACGCGTTGCCCGCAGTGCAACCGCCCGCCCAGATACCCGCCACGGGTCCATCGGGCGCAGGTCATCACCCGCCCGCGGCGGGGAAACATCAACGCTATCAGCAGTCGGCATTGCTCCCATTCTGATGGGGAATGCACGATTTCGCGATGGTTTTGGTAACTGTTGCATCAGAAACCAGTCATTCGTTACTGAGCGTTAGAGATAGGGCGTTCCCGACCTTCCCGTATCGTTGGCCGGACTTCTCCTCCCGTAGGCCAACCAGCGCAGGGCAAAGAAGAGAGGGAGCGTCAGAATGAGCGAGAGCAGGACACTGGGCACCACGACGACGAGCGTATAGGTGGGCCAGTCGTGCATTATCACCGCCGGGTTGTAGACCAGGGCCAGGCAGAGTTCATAGGCCACCCCGCCGACCAGGACCGACACCAGCGGGAGCAGGGGACCTTCGACCCGGAAGGTCCGCGCAATGGCAAAGACGATGGTGGCGGCCACGAGCAGCGCCAGCGCATGGCTGCCAATCGGGGAGGCGGAGAAAAGGTCCAGCGCCACCCCTCCGTAGAACGCCCATCGAAAGGCGACGGCGACTTCCTTGTCCGGGTAGGGCAGGCCGATGGCGAGCAGCACCCGGCAGATGACCAGCACCAGGAGCAGGGCCGGCGAGAACCCCAGGGGGTTCGGCAGAAGCGTCACTTGCACCAGTGCCAGGGCCGCCATCGCAAGCACCAGCAGGAGTTCGTAGGTCAGATGTTCTTCTAGTCTCCGTGGTTGAGCACTATCCATACGTATCGCACCTGGTCCGGGTCAACATAGGGCCGTAGCTCGGCAAACTGGGTCAGGTCATCGCTCTCAAGCAAGGTCTCAATGGTCCCAATCGGGATGCCATCCGGAACGTAGGACATCGGGAGGGGCAGCATCAGCACACTCGTCAGTCCCGCCGTGACGACCACCTGCCCGATGGTTAGCGGGATTTCGCGGTCCAGTTGCTCCAGGCGGAGACGAGAACCAAGCTGCCACTGCCCTTGGACCAGACCGAGCGTCGAGGTTCCGTCGTGGAGCACCCGCGCACTCACCTGACACCCCGAATCTGTCATCAGAAGGACTTTGGCGGTGTGCGGGGCGACTTCTTCGACAATGCCCACCAGCGCCGCCGGCTCCATATCGGTTTGCCCGATGACGGCCATCCCCACCCGGACGCCCTCCTCATACCCACAGGCAATGGTCATCACCCGGCGTCCGGCGTCGGGCGAATTGACGACCACCTCGGCTCCAACCAGTTCCCAGGGTTGCCGGGACTGAATGCTGAGCTGCTGCCGCAGCCAGGTGTTTTCGACCAGGACCCGTTCGCGGGCGATGAGATCGGCCCGGAGGTCCCCAATTTGCTCGCGGAGGTAGGCGTTTTCTTCCCGCAGGTGGTGGATATGCTGTATTCCCGCCCAGAAATCTGCGGCGCTGTCGCGCAGGCGGGTCAGTCGTTGCGCCACCGGGCTGATGGTCTCCTGGAAGACCGTGCGGGCCGGGGCAAGCAACCCCTGGCGGTCCAGGAAGAGCAAGGACCCGGCGATCAGTCCCAGGAGCAGCGCCAGCACGAACGGACGCCGGGATGTTGGGAGCGAAAGGTGCTCGGCGCGGAGCTTGATGGGCCTGGTGTCAAGGTAGTCACGCATAGGGAGCTGCTAGCATACCAGCATGCCAGAAAGATAAAGATAACGGTTAAGAGAGAAAGGAGCAGCGTCAGTATCTCGCCTTCCGAACACTCTGGGTGCGCGTTAGAATGGCGCGGTAGATTTTGTTGTCGAAGTTTTCGACCATTTTTCCGGCCCCGCGGGCCACACACGAGAGCGGATCTTCGGCAATATAGACGGGCATGCGGGTTTCGGCGGCGATGCGGCGGTCCAGGCCATGCAAGAGCGACCCCCCCCCGGCCAGGGTAATGCCGTGTTCCATAATGTCGGCGACCAGCTCCGGGGGGGTTTCTTCCAACGTGGTCCGCACTTCCTGGACGATAGTGTTGACCGGGCCGGCAATGCCCTCGCGGATTTCCACGCTGCTCACCTCGACCGCCTTGGGCAAGCCGGTCAGCAGGTCGCGTCCTCGCAGCACCACTTTGATTTCCTCATCCAGCGGGTAGGCGCTCCCGGCGGCCATCTTGGCCTTTTCGGCCATACGTTCGCCGATCAACAGGTTGTATTCGCGCCGGGCAAACTGGATAATCGCTTCGTCAATTTCGTCGCCGGCGGTTCGGATGGAGTGGTTGATGACGATACCGCCCAGAGAGATGACGGCCACCTCGGTGGTTCCTCCGCCAATATCAACAATCAGGCTCCCCACCGGCTCCTCTACGGGCAACCCCGCGCCAATGGCCGCGGCCATCGGTTCTTCGACCACGTAGGCTTCGCGGGCGTTGGCGTTCAGGGTGGCGTCACGGGCGGCCCGCTTTTCCACTTCGGTCACCCCCGATGGCACCCCCACCACAACCCGCGGGCGGGGGGGGAGAAAGCCAATGGTGTGCTGGTGGGCCTTATTGATGAAGTAGGCCATCATCTTTTCCACCACATCGAAGTCCGCGATAACCCCATCTTTCAAGGGACGCACGGCAATGATGCTGGCGGGAGTTTTGCCAATCATGGCCTTGGCCTCGGCCCCCACCGCATGCACCCGTTTGGTGCGGACATCAATGGCGACCACGGATGGTTCGCTGATGACGATGCCCTTGCCCCGAACATGCACCAGGGTATTGGCGGTGCCAAGGTCAATTCCTAAATCCCGGCTGAAGGTTCCGAGCATGCCGTTGATTGGGTTCACTGCCACGCCTTGTACTCCATCTCCACTATGACTGCATTTTGGCTTGCGGAACCATTATAGCACATCTGAAACCGTCAGCGGATGATAGGAAGATGAAACATCAATGAAGCAGAAGCGCGGTATCAGCTCACCATCATTGTTCCCGATGCTATCCCATGCTATAATGATATCCCGTATTGGTGGTACCAGGCATCAAAACAAAAGAAGTTGAGGAGTTGGTGTTGGCGACGATACTGGTCATAGACGATGATTTGACCCTGCTGGCGCGTCTGGGAACCATCCTGGAGCAGGAAGGGTATGACGTTCTCAAAAACAGTGCGGTTGAGCCGGCTCAGGCCGTGTTCGATGAGCGCCCCCCCGACCTGGTGGTCCTTGAGGTGCGGACCAGCCGGGACGGCGGTTGGAGCCTGCTCAAACACTTTTCGCCCCACGTTCCGGTCATCGTGCTTAGCACCCAGGCCCGCGAAGAAGATGTGGTGCGGGGGTTGGAGGCCGGAGCCGTTGACTATATTTCCAAACCCTATCGCACCGCGGAATTGCTGACCCGCATCCGAATGCGGTTGAATGGGGTGCTCCAGGCCCACCCCGCCCGACCAGTGCGCTCCCCTCCTCCTCCTCTGCCGGCACCGCTACCCCAGGCAAGCGAAAGCCCCACCGAGCCAGCACCCGATGGTACCCAGAACGGGGGAATGACCGACCACCGCCCGCCCCCTCAGCTTGAGCCAGCGAGGGCTTATGCGTCTCGCTCCCATTCCTGCGCCGGTTCTGGCACCAGCAGCGATGAACCGGTCTTCATGCCAGAGAAAGAAGAAATTGCCCTGCTGCGTTCGAGCACCGAAATGGTTGGGGCGGCCCCTGACGAGAGCACGCTCCCCGAAGACACCTCCCTCAAACGGCAGATGTACCTGGCGCGGCGGAGGAAACAGATTACGCTGGTGCAGGCCGAAAACGAATTGAGCATTGG
This sequence comes from Chloroflexaceae bacterium, assembly GCA_012032475.1. GTDB lineage: Bacteria > Chloroflexota > Chloroflexia > Chloroflexales > Chloroflexaceae > JAAUSY01. The sequence goes on along the minus strand of JAAUSY010000107.1, from coordinate 10,492 downwards.
CATGGCCTATCTCCAGGCGATGGAAGACGAAAAATATTCCCTGCTTCCGCAGGGGCCGCTCGCCACCCATATGCTGCGCTCCTATGCAGCCTACCTTGGCCTGGATGTATCCAGCGTGCTCCAGGAATATGAAAAATCCCATACCGTCCGTTTCATCGAACCATCGTTCGGGCGGCGGCACCCTCTTGCGTGGCTGCGGGCAGTTCAGCCGCCCCGGTGGGTGGTGTGGGTGGCAGCAGTGCTCCTGGCGCTCATCGTGAGCGGAGCGGGTATCTTTTTCCTCGACCCACACGGCGTCGAGGCATTGGGCAGCAAGCTCTACCACCTGGTGGACCGGTCAGAGGCGGTGGCTTCCCCCTCTCCTACCGCGACCGTGACCGCCATCACGTCACCAACCGTGGAACCTTCACCCACGGCCACAGCCACACCGTCACCGGTTCCAACGCGCTCACCAACGCCCAGACCTTCGCCAACGCTCAACCCTTCACCAGATGCGGGGACCACCCCCGCGCCAGAAGAGCCGGCCTTGCCAGGAACTGAAGCCCCCCCACCCGGCGCAGAATCACCAGGAGGGACAGCCGAACCACCAGCAGGGGATGAACCGCTGCCCAGCGGGGCACCGCCCGAAGCGCCAACGGGTACGGTGGCGCTCCCTGATGGGACCCCGCCGACTGAAACTCCACCGGCCGAATGAAAATGAAACTGACGGCTTGATTTCGTTGCCCAGTCTCCTGCCTGCTTGTGGTATGATTCCATGAGCACCTGGTGTTTGACCCGGTGGGCCGCGCTAGCTCAAGACCAGAGGGTTCACCCCGTATCTGGTAACGTTTCCCTGGCTGGTGTGCAACCGGCAGGGAAAACATATCCATCAACTTTCATATCCAGCAGCACCCTATCCTATGCTGTTGTCGAAGGTATCGAGTCCTATGTTGCGACGGTTTCCTGAAAAATTGCGGACCCTGAGAAAACGACACAAACTGACCCAGCAGCAGCTTGCTGACCGGCTTGGGATGACGACCGGGGTCTATATCAGCGACCTCGAAAACGGCAAACGACGACCAGGCACCGAACTGGTCTTCAAGATTGCTGACCTGTTCGGGGTCATGGCCGACCAACTCGTGCGGGACGAACTGGAGGTGTAAGCCCCAGAAATTGAATATTCTGCCCATATTCTCCCTGGGAAACACCCTGCAAACCCTTCATAAAGGTTGTACAATATCAATATTATATAATAGGGTATCCCATTCACCGGCAGCAGTCAAAGGCGCGTTCATCGTTGGCCGGGGCCGTGGCCCGGTGACTCTCTGTACCGGAGACGCCTGGTCGTTTGAGCAAGCGAACCGGCGGTCTGTTGTGCAGAAAGGAACGATGGTGGGCAGTACACTTCCCAATGAGCAGCACCGGTCATTCTCAGGAGAACCGGCGGCCCTGCGGCAACGGGTGACGGAGTTGGAACAGGAACTGGCGGCGCTCCAGCGGGAACCGGCCTTGCCAGCCCAACTTGAGCAGACCGAACCCCGACGACCAGGGCTGAACCAGCGCGAGAGCGAGGAAATCTACCGGGCCATGTTCGAAAAGAACCGGTCCGTCAAGCTGCTGATTGACCCGCAAAACGGGGCGATTATTGACGCCAACCCCGCCGCCTGCCAGTTCTACGGCTATGAGCGAAGCGTGATGCAAACGATGTTCATCACCGACGTGAACACCCTCCCATCGGAAGAGATTTTTGCCGCGATGGGGCGGGTGATTGCCCAGGAACGTTCCACGTTTCTCTTTCGGCACCGGCTGGCCTCCGGCGAGGTCCGCGACGTTGAGGTTCATGCTACGCTCGTTGAAGTGCAGAGAAGGCAGCTGCTCTTCTCGATAGTCTATGATATCAGCGACCGCGCCCGCCACGAGCGCGAGCGCGAGGCCATCATCACCGTGGCGGCAGCGCTGCGAACGGCCACCACCCGCGCTGACCTGGTCCCCATTCTCCTGAGCCAGGTGGCGTCTCTGCTGAAGGCCGAAGGCGTTGCGCTGGTGGTCCCCAGTCCCTCATCCGGCGGGGGCGTGGTCGAACAGGGTATCGGTATCTATGAACCAATGACCGGACGGCAGATTTTAGCGGAAGAAGGGGGATTCGGCCAGGTGATGACGATCCACGAACCCGACCTGACCCGTGCGGCTTCACCGGACTCCTCCCCGCTCCCTTCTGCGGCTTCTGCCCCGGTGGAAACCGCGGTGTGCATCCCCCTGGTGGCCCAGGAAGAATCCATCGGTACCCTGTGCATCGGGTGTCAACACCCCATCACCGAAACCGAACTCCAGACGTTGAGCGCCATCGGGAACATGGCGGCCAACGCGCTCCACCGCGCCACCCTGCACGAACAAACTGAGCGGCGGCTCCAGCACATTCAGGCGCTCCACACCATTGACCAGGCTATCACCACCAGCCTCAACCTGCGGGTCACGCTCAACGTGCTCATCTTTCAGGTTACGACGCAGCTCGCGATTGATGCCGCGGCGGTGCTGCTGCTGAACGCCAACACCCAGACCCTCGACTATTCCGCCGGTCGGGGTTTCCTCTCCTTGGCTATCCAGCAGACCAGCCTGCGCCTGGGGGAGGGGTTGGCCGGGCAGGTTGCGATGGGGCAGGAGTTTGTGCATATCCCGGATATCCACCAGACTGATGCAGAGGCAGAGACCTGCGAACGGTCTCTGCTGGAGCGGGAGGGATTTGTCACCTACTACGGCGTTCCGCTCATTGCCCGCGGGCGGGTGAAGGGCGTCCTGGAACTCTTCCACCGCTCGATGCTGATACCAGACCAGGAATGGCTGGAGTTTCTGGGCACGCTGGCAGGGCAAGCCTCGATTGCCATTGACAACGCCGATATGTTTGCCCAGCTCCAGCGGTCGAATATGGAGTTGTCGCGGGCGTATGATGCGACCATTGAGGGGTGGGCGCGGGCGCTCGAACTGCGCGACGCGGAAACCGAAGGGCACTGCCGCCGCGTGACCGACCTGACGCTGAAGCTGGCCCGCAGGATGGGCTTTGGCGACGAGGATATGGTGTATATCCGACGCGGGACCATTCTCCACGATATCGGGAAGATGGCAATACCTGATGCTATCCTGCTGAAGCGCGGCCCGCTCACCAAAGAGGAGCGGGCCATCATGCAGCAACACACGCTCTATGCCTACCAGCTGCTTTCTCCCATCCCCTTTCTGCGCTCATCCCTCGATATCCCCTATTGTCACCACGAAAAGTGGAATGGGACCGGCTACCCCCGCCGGCTGAAAGGGGAGGATATCCCGCTCATTGCCCGGATTTTCGCGGTGGTGGATGTCTGGGATGCGCTCTGCTTCGACCGACCCTACCGCCGGTCGTGGAAGAAGTGTCAGGTATGTGACTATATCCGGGAACGGGCCGGGACGGAATTTGACCCCCAGGTCGTGGAGGTGTTCCTCCAGATGGTGCGCGAGCAGGAGGAAGAAGAGGCGCGGAACGCAGGAATTGGCCCGACATCGGACACAATCGGATACAGGTCGAGGGACCCTTGCGATTGAGACTGGATAAGGAGCAACGGAAATCATGAAGACATCAATCAAGGAGTTGCAGGCAGAAAACGAGGCGCTCAAGCGGCGGGTGGCCGAACTGGAAGCGCAGTTTGCACAGACCCAGCGCATCGTCGCGGAACTCCCGCACCTGGTTTACGTTTTCGATGTGCCGGCGCAGCGCAACGTCTTCACCAACCGCGAGCTGGCTGAGACGCTCGGATATACCCCCGATGAGATACGCGACATGGGCGAACGGATGTTGGCACCAATCATCCACCCGGACGACCTGAGCACGGTTATCCCGCAGCACTTTGCCAGACTTGCCACCGCGAAGGATGGAGAGGTGGTCGAGGTCGAATACCGTCTGGGCCACCAGTCGGGCGCGTGGCACTGGGTCCTGGCTCGCGATATCGTCTTTACCCGCCGCGAAGATGGCTCCGTCTGGCAAAGCCTGGGGGTACTTCAGGATATTACCGAGCGCAAAGAGATAGAGCAGCAGATGCGCTTCTTCCGCATGCTCGTGGAATATGCCCCCGATGGTATCGGGGGAGCCTCACTCGATGGCACCGTTACCTACACCAACCCGGCCTACCGCCGCATGACCCGGTGGGCCGAGAATGGCGGTGAGGGAACTGGCATCAGCATCTTCGAATTTGCCGACGAACCAGCAGAGAAAATTACCGCCCTGATACAGCAGGTGCGCACCCAGGGGAGCTGGCAGGGCGAGTTGGTTGCAAACGGAAAGATGGTACCACCTTTCCAGCCATCATGTCGGCCTTTGCGGTGGGCGACGAGCAGGGCGAAATTCAGGCCATGGCGGGCATCATCCGCGATGTGACTGAATATAAGCAGACCGAGGAACAGTTGCGGAGGGTTGAGTTCAGCCTTGCCCATGCCGCCGATGCGGTACACTGGCTGAATTCGGAGGGGCGGCAGGTCTATGTGAACGATGCGATGTGCCAGAACCTGGGCTACACGCGGGAAGAACTGCTGACAATGAGTATCCCCGATATTGACCCGAACTTCCCGATGGAGGCCTTTCGTGCGGCATGGAATGACCTGAAGCAGCAGGGGACCACCACCTTCGAGACGGTCCAGCGGCGCAAGGATGGCAGCCTCATCACGGTGGAAGTCCGCGCCAACTATATGGAGTTCAGCGGGCAGGAGCATATCTGCTCCTTCATCCGAGATATTACCGAGCGCAAGCAGATGGAGCAGCAGTTGCACCTGGTGTTGTTCTCGCTCAATCGGGTTGCCGATAGCATTCACTGGCTGACTTCCGACGGGAGCATTGCCTATGTCAATGATGCGGTCTGTGCGAACCTGGGGTATACCCGCGAGGAACTACTCACCATGCGCATTTCGGACCTTGACCCGTGCTTCCCTCAAGCAGCCATGGAGCCAGCGTGGAATGACCTGAAGCAGCGGGGAGTTCAGATGTTTGAGACGGTCCACCGCCACAAAGATGGGCATGATATCCCCGTCGAGGTCGTGTCCACCTACGTCAATTTCCAGGGGCAAGAATTTGCCTGCACCGTCTCGCGTGATATCACCGAGCGCAAGCAGCAGCAAGAAACCTTGCAACGCTACGCTGCCATCGTTGAACAGACCCCCGATGCCATCTCCACCGCCGACCTGGAGGCCAATATCATCATGATGAACGCGGCGTTTCGGAACATGATTGGCCTTGGCCCGGACGAGGATAGCTCAACGTTGACCATTGCGGAGGTCCACCCGGCCTGGGCAGGTCAGTGCATTGAGCAAGAAGGTATTCCGGCTGCCATCCGCGATGGGGTGTGGAGCGGCGAAACGGCCCTGCTCAACCGGGCCACCGGAGAAGAACGGCACGTTTCGCAGGTTATCCTGACCCACAAGCAGGCCGACGGAACGGTTCTCTATCTCTCAACGATTATGCGGGATCTGACGTCGTTTAAGCAGGCCGAAGCCGAACGTGCAGCGCTCCAGCAGCAAATCATTGCGGCTCAGCGAGCCACCCTCCGCGAGCTTTCGACCCCGCTGCTCCCGATTGCCGAGGGCGTGGTGGCGATGCCGCTGATCGGAACCATTGATAGTGAGCGGGCACAGCAGATAATGGAGGCCCTGTTGGAGGGCGTGGCGCAACATCGGGCGGAAATCGCGCTCGTGGATATTACCGGGGTGCAGGTGGTAGACACGCAGGTCGCAAACACGCTCGTCCAGGCAGCGCAAGCGGTCCAGTTGCTCGGTGCGCAAGTGGTGCTCACCGGCATTGGCGCGGCGATGGCCCAGACGCTCGTGCATCTGGGGGCCGACCTGAGCGCTATTGTGACGCGGGGGAGTTTGCAGAGCGGTATGGCCTACGCGATGCGAGGCCGGTGGTAGGGGTACGGCCCCGCACGGCCTATGATGATGATGGTGATAATGATGGTGATATCGGGGGTTCGCCCCCTTTGGCGCTCTGGGAATAGCCCCCCCCGACCACGACCAGCACCTCCGGCAGCGAAAGGAACGACTCGCGCAGTTCCGGGTCGCCGGTGTGGTCGGCAATAGAAAAGACGATTTGCCGCGCCTGGTGGTACAGGCGGCGGGCAGTGTCGGCGTTGCCCTGCCGGGTTTCAAGGTAGCTGAGCAAGAACAGCACCGGCCACAGCATTCGTTTCGACTCGGGTGAAGTCGCCCTGTACCGGGCCTCGCGCAGGGTTGCATAGGCTGCCTCGCCCTCCCCCATCGCCAGCAGAGACCGCCCTTTCAGATAGAGCGCGTCGGCAGCAAAGGGGCGAATCTGATAGTGTTGCAGGTAGGCAAGCACCCGCTCAGCCGCGGCAATAGCTTCGTCGTGGCGATGCATCGCCAGCGCCAGTTCCCCATCGGCAAGGCTCACATACACCGGCGGCAGCAGCGTTTCGCCGCTCCCCTTGAGCGATTGATAGCCCTCACGGATGGCGGTGCTGGCCCGGTCCACGTCGCCAATGCGGAGATTGACGCGGGCAAGCACCGCCAGCACCCACGGGCGAAAGATGTGGTTGTGCTCCTCCGACCGCGCACAGGCCAGTTCGGCCAGCACCAGTGCGTGGTCAAATGCCCCAAGCGTGGCATAGACCCACCCCAGGTCGGCGCGGGTGCCAATCTGCACCCCCAGATTGCCCACCTGCTCCCCCAGGTAGACCGCTTCGGTCATAATCGCAATGGCGTGGTCGGGCCGCCCCTGCTCCAGGTAGACCTGCCCGACCATGGCCCGGCTCCCGGCCTGACTCGCCATGTTCCCGATAAACTGGCTAATCTGATCGGCTTCTTCTGCGGCGGCGATGGCCTGGTCGTAGTGGCCCATCAGGAAATGCCCCAGAGAATACCGCGCCAGGTTATCTGCCAGCATGGGCATGTGGTCCAGTTCGCGTATCAGGGACCTGGCTTCTTCCAGCAGCTTCTGACTGTGCGCCAGCAGGCCGTTATTCCGATAAGCCAGGGCCAGGTCGTTCAAGGTGAGCGCGGCTTGCTTGCGCAGGTTCAGGCCGCGGGACAGCGCCAGCGATTGTTCGCCATAGGCGATAGCCTGATGGGAATCCTGCCCGGTGAAGGTCTGGAGCACCATCTTGTTCCAGAGGATGCGGCCCTCCGCGGCGCGGTTTTCCATCTCACGCGCCAGGAGGAGCGCATGGTCCAGCAGTTCGGCCCCCTGCTGCGGGTCGAAGGTCGGGTTGGGGGTGGAGCGGAGCGACGCCAGCGACATCAGCGCGGCGAGCTTCAGTTCGCGGTCTCCGCGCTCATCGGCCAGGTGCTCCATCTCACGGTAGTTCTCCAGGGCCGCATCACACTCCCCCTCCAACTCCAGAATGTGCCCCCGCTGCGTATAGAGATACTGGAAATGCTCGCTGATGGCTCCGTGGTGGCGGGCAATCTCCAGGGCGCGGCGAAAATGGGCAATGGCCTCCGTATTGGCGTGAATGCGAAAGGCCACGTTCCCGGCCAGGGTGTAGTATTTCTGTGCCCGCGCATCGCCAGCCAGCGCAAAGTGCTGCGCCAGGAGCGTGGCATATTCGTCCAGCCGGTCGGGGTAGGTGCGGACATACCACTCGGCCACGGCCCCGTGCATCTGCCGTCGCTGCGCCAGCGGCATCAGGTGATACACCACCTCCTGCATGATGATATGGCGGAAGCGATAGATCCGCCCCGCGCCGGTGCCCTTGAGGGAGATCAGCCCCAGGGTTTCCAGCTTTGCCAGGTGGACGGGGAGGTCCTGGTGTTCGGATGCCACCGGGTAGACATCCCGGAGCAGGGCGTAGGGGAAGGTGTAGCCTATCACACTGGCAACCTTGAGGGTCAGTTGTTGCGCGGGGACCAGGCGGTCAATGCGGCTGATGATGACGCTCTGCAAGGTATCCGGCAGCCGCAGCGCGGTCAGGTCGCCCGCGTTGGGGTCCACCCACCCCACCCCGTCGCGAATGATGAGTTGCTCCGAATCGCGCAGCGCATACGAGAGTTCTTCGACAAAGAACGGATTACCCTGCGACTTCTCATAGATTAGCGCCGCGACCGAGTCCGGGATGCGCGTTACGGCCAACCGCTGACAGGCCAGGGCGATGGTTTCTTCGAACGAGAGCGGTTCGAGCACCAGCCGGCGCGTATGCGGAGACCGGGCTATCTGGTGGTAGCTCTCTGAGGATGACCCATCTGGCGGGCGCATAGCAACGACCAGCAGCACCGACGGCATCTGGTCGCTGATGTCCAGGAGCAGCGCCCACGAAGATGTATCAAACCAGTCGGCACTATCCATGATGAGCAAGGCCGGGCGCCGGGCAATGCGCACCTGCAACACCTGGAGCAAGAAAGTCCGGGTGGCATCGGCCAGGGCCTGCCTGGTCTGCTGAGGCTGCCGTTCATTTCGGGCAGTTCGAGCGGCAAAACGGCGTTGAGCAGCGATGCCTGACGGAGCATGGCCGGCTCCGATGCCAGCGTCTCCAGGACGTGCTGCCGCTGCCGGGAAGGCTCGCTGGTGGCTTCTAGCCCCAACACCTGGGTAAAGACTTGCCGCCAGGGGTAGTAGGGGGTGGTCTGCTCAATAGCCTCGCCGGCTCCGGTCAGGACCTCTATGCCCAGGGTCTCGGCCTGATGGCGGACATCATCCAGCAGGCGAGACTTGCCGATACCGGCCTCGCCCTCAATCAGCAGCACCGAAGGCTCGCGCCGATTCCACCAGTTGGCTCCCCCGCGCCGCATCGCCTGGAGCCGGGCCATCAGGAGGGTTCGTTCGCGGACCCGACCGATGAGCACCTCTTGAGCGCGCATCATATGCGGCTCCTGCCGGAGCGGGCGGTAGACTTCGACCGGGTCGCTGCGCCCCTTCACGACGACGGGCGAGAGGGCTTCGAACACCAGGCGCGGTTGAGCCGCAGAGCAGGTGGCTCCATCGCACAGGATGGCGTCATCATCGGAGGCGGCTTGCTGCATCAGCCGCGCCGCCAGGTTGACCACGTCGCCCAGGATGGTATACTCGCGCCGCTGGTCGCTGCCTATCACCCCGCAAAATGCCTGGCCGGTGGTCACCCCGATGGCGCAGCGCATCCCTAGCGCCTGCAACTCGCTCCTGGCGACCAGGGCCGCCTGCACCCCGCGGGCCGCGTCGTCTTCGTGGGCCAGCGGCGGCAGGCCGAAGACCCCGATTAAGATGGTGCCTTTTTCATCCACGCTGATTTTGTTCACGCTGCCTTCGTAGCGGTAGAGCGCGGTTTGAAGCGCACAGATGCTTTGCTGCACCTGGTCAAGGGTCAGAGAGGGAGCCGGTGCCGGAGCATGGGAGGCCGTGCGAACCGCCGTAGCCTCGGATATATCAGGCAAATTGATGAAGAGGACCGTCACCAGACGCAGTTCGGCCAGCCATCCCCCCTGACCAGCGGCCAGGCGCATCAGCACCACGTCGGGCACAAAGGCCCGCATGGCTTCTTCCAGCGCGGGCCCCGCCACCAGCGGCGAGGGGAGCACAAACGGCACCGGCTGGCACACTTCCTCCAGCAGGATACCACCGGCGGTGCCTGGTGCTCGTGCGTCTTCGCCTGGTGCTGCGGTTGTTGCCTCAGCGGTTGCCTCGACCGGACGGCCAGTGCATACGGCTCTGACCAGTTCCCAGGCTTCTGGAGCCAGCACGACCTGACCGGGGTGGGCTTGCTGTTCGGCCTGCATCACCTGGGAGACGGAAGGGCCCCGCACCAACCAGAGCCACCGCTCATAGACCCCCCCGACGCACGACAACACGACCTCGCCTACCCCGATGCCCATCCGGACCCCAAGCCGCACCTGGGAGGCAAGCCGCTCTTCGCGGAACAACATCTGTAAGACCAGCGCACACTGTGCCGCCCGGCGCACCATCGTTGCCAGGTGCTCGTCCTTTGCGGGCCAGAGCGCCAGCAGGGCGTCGCCAGCGAACGTCACCACATCGCCTCCAAGGGCGAGGATGGGCGTTATCACCTCATCGAATGCCCGGTTGAGCACGTTGCTCAGTTCCTCGGCGCTGTCGGGGCCGTGGTGGGTGTGCGAAAGGTGCTCCGTCAGTTCGGTGAAGCCGGAGAAATCGGCAAAGAGCAGCGCCGCCGGGAAGCCATCTTCGACCGGTGCGTCAGGAGGAGCGGTGGAAGCCATCAGTTTTCGGACAATCATGGAAGGAACATAGCTGGCAATTGTTTGAAGCCGGGTATCCATTGCTGGTCTCCCCCAAAACCTTTCTGCTGCTATCCTACCACAGATACGTGATACGATGGGTTTGCCCCGCAATATCCAATATCCACGTTGTTCTGCGCTGTGCTGCTGGCTTCTCGCTGCTCTCTACCTAAGATAAACTCTTTTTTCTGCTGATTTCTGCAACGCCTTCGGTGACGGACCGGTTACGGTTATCCACCGTGATGGAGCCATTGCCGCACAGGATGCACCACGAAACGCTCCGGAGTAGTCCGGACCGTGCCGGCCCGGAGTCGGGCAGTAGACG
>JAAUSY010000303.1 GCA_012032475.1 Chloroflexaceae bacterium | reverse complement strand
GGGTGAGCCAGATCATGGCACCCAGCATCGCAAAACGTTTGCTGGTCTGGGTGATTGGCACAAGGGTACCAGAAAAACCGATGTTTGTCAATGGTTCGCTATGGAGTGGGGGAATGGTTTTTAACACTACACCAACCAGCGCCGGAAAACCGGCGGAACCTACCTGGACGAGGATGCGCTACGAACCGTGATAGGCGAGGCCTACCGCCCGGCCCTGAAACGCGCCGCCCTCGAAGCCTTCGAGGGGCAGTATGATGAGCACGCGCTTGCGCAGAAAGTAGACCGGGCAACGGTCGAACACCAGGCCCTCACACGGATAGTATCCTATCGGGATGAGTAAGAAATGAACATTATAGATATGCGGAATAGATATGCGGAGGACAAGAATGCCACAGACGCTCTTTGAAAAAGTATGGAATGCCCACCTGGTCCGTCCTGAAAGCGACGAAACTCCGGCGGTGCTGGCGATTGACCTGCACCTGATCCACGAAGTGACTTCGCCCCAGGCATTTACGCTCCTGCGCGAGCGCGGGTTGCGGGTGCGACACCCGGAACGTACCCTGGCGACGATGGACCATAACACCCCCACCACCCCGCGGGACGCCAACGGGGTCATCCCCGTCACGGACCCGCAGGCCAGGGCGCAGCTCAGCCAACTCGAACAGAACTGCGCTGAGTTTGGCATCCCCCTCTATGCCCTGGGGACAGAGAACAACGGGATTGTGCATGTAGTTGGGCCGGAGCAAGGGTTGACGCAGCCGGGGCTGACAATGGTGTGCGGCGACAGCCACACCAGCACGCACGGCGCGTTTGGGGCGCTGGCCTTCGGCATCGGCACCAGCGAAGTGGGGCACGTGCTGGCAACCCAATGTTTGCTCCAGAGCCGCCCCCGCACCTTCGCCATCCAGGTCAATGGGCAGCTTCAGCCGGGCGTGACTGCCAAAGATATCATCCTGGCAATCATTGCTACCATTGGCGTTGGCGGCGGCACCGGCTACGTCGTGGAATATACCGGCGAAGCGATTCGCGCCCTCTCGATGGAAGAGCGGATGACCATCTGCAATATGAGCATCGAGGGTGGGGCGCGGGCCGGGATGATTGCCCCCGACGACACGACTATTGAATATGTCGCCGGGCGACCGTTTGCCCCGAAGGGACGGGCATGGGACGCTGCCGTGGAGCGCTGGCGCACGCTGCCCACCGACGAAGGCGCAACCTATGACCGGACCATCACGCTCGACGCCAGCACCCTCGCGCCGATGATTACCTACGGCACCAACCCCGGTATGGGCATTCCCATCACCGAATCCGTGCCCGACCCGGCCAGCCTGGACGACCCCGGTGCCCGCCTGACTCTGGACAAATCGCTGCGCTATATGGGGCTGATTCCCGGCCAGCGAATGATCGGCCATCCTGTTGACGTGGTCTTCATCGGAAGCTGCACCAACTCGCGCATCAGCGACTTGCGCCAGGCTGCAAACCTCATGCGCGGGCGCACCGTTGCCCCCGGCGTGCGGGTGATGGTCGTGCCTGGCTCGCAGCAGGTGAAGAAGCAGGCCGAAGCCGAGGGTCTGCACCAGGTCTTCCTGTCGGCGGGGGCCGAGTGGCGCGAGGCCGGGTGCAGCATGTGCCTGGGAATGAACGGCGACCAGTTGAAACCGAGGCAATATGCCGTCTCAACGAGCAACCGCAACTTTGAGGGTCGGCAGGGGCCGGGGGGGCGCACCTTCCTTGCCAGTCCGCTCACCGCGGCAGCCGCGGCGCTGACCGGCGTCATCACGGATGTGCGGACGATGCTCTCATAGGGAACGGCAAGTTCGGGTCCATTCGAGTCATTCGGGTCATTTGTGGCTTCTTGCTCTTAGGGCATCGAATCGCATCGAATCGCATCGAATCGCATGGATACCACAACTATTCCGGAGGTTTTTTATGCCGGTCCTGAAGTTTGCTGATACCAATTTGCGTTATGGCGTAGCGTAATCCACCGCAGTTCAGCCTGTTCTGTAGCCATCCTCGCACTCTACATCAAAACGCAAATTGGTATGAGCTGTCAGCCACCAGCCTCAGAAACATTGCCCGGCTCACTGAGAAGCGCATGGCTCCCTATGCGTGGACGCAGGTAGACGACATGTCTCTGAGCAGCGAAGAACAAACACTGCTCAATGCCCTGTCCCGGCGGTTGTCCTATTACGATACCAGCTTTGTGAACGAGGCAACCATCTGGTCCCGTGCCATCTACCCCATGCTGGTGCTGGCCGAACAGGGGGAGGTTCTGGCCTGGTCCCAGGTGCCCATCCGAGCGCAATATCCCCACGTAGAGTTGCAGGGGGTGGTGGATGGGATGCTGGCGCAGGGCATCATTGGCATGGCCGACGCCCCCTACTATCTCATCGTCGTTGAGGCAAAGCGCGGGCTGGAAAGCCAGGACCCCCGCTTTCAACTATGCGGGCAGCTTCTTGCGGCGGCCCGCCTGAACTGGGAATGCGACCAGCAGCCAGTGCAGGAAATCTTCGGGTGCTATACGATCATAGACACCTGGAAGTTTCTTCGGGCAACGGTGCAGGATATCGAGACCGATGCTCCACACCTGCTCATCGAACCCTCCAGGGAATATACCCAGAAGACTGAAGCCGAAACGATTTTGAAAATCCTGAAACGCATCGTGGCGGGCAGCACGGCACCGAGCCAGCGCGGGAATGATGACCGGGTCGTTATCAATCAGTGATGGGGGGTGAGTTCTGTGCTACAATGGAGTGGGTGTCGGCAGCGCACAACCAGCAGCGACCCCCTGGGAAACCATTGCAGGAGCAGGGGCGGAACCCATGCCCAGACGAACACCGGACCTGTTCGATAGGCAACGAGAAACGTTTCTCCAACAACAGTCTCCGCTGGCAAACCGCCTGCGGGCCGAAACCCTGGAGCAGTTTGTCGGCCAGGAACATATCATCGGCGAGGGCAAAGTCTTGCGACGCGCCATCGCCAGCGACCAACTTTTCTCGCTCATTCTCTGGGGACCTCCCGGCAGCGGCAAGACGACCCTCGCCCACATTATCGCCCGTGCAACCTCGGCCCACTTCGAGCAGGTGAGCGCAGTCTCGGCCAGTGTCACCGACCTGCGCCGCATCATCAAAGAAGCCCAGGACCGCCTGGGGATGCACCAGAACCGCACCATTCTCTTTATAGACGAAATCCACCGCTTCAACAAGGGACAGCAGGACACGGTCCTCCCCCTACGTCGAAGATGGTACCGTCCTGCTCATCGGGGCAACCACCGA
>JAAUSY010000302.1 GCA_012032475.1 Chloroflexaceae bacterium | reverse complement strand
GACTACAAAGTGGCATCGGGTGGCAGCGACCGCTTGCACACCGCCAGTCCCTTCAACATCAAGGCCGAGTCGCTCACCCTCCGCAACTTCAACCGCCGACGAGGTGGCCGCGCTCTACCAGCAGCACACCGACGAGACGGGCCAGGTCTTCACCCCTGACGCGACGGCGCGGGCTTTCCACCTCACCCAGGGCAGCCCTGGCTCGTCAATGCCCTGGCGCGGCAAATCACTGAGGTGCTCGTGCCCGACCCTGCCACGCCCATCACGCCCGCCCACGTGGACCAGGCGAAGGAGTTGCTCATCCAGCGGCAGGACACCCACCTGGACAGCCTGGTCGAGCGGCTGCGCGAGCCGCGGGTGCGCCGCATCATTGAACCCATCCTGGCGGGGTTGACGCTGGAGAACGTCGCCCCCGATGATATCCGTTTCGTGCAAGACCTGGGGCTGTGTCGGATGGACCCCGCAGGCGGCCTGGTGGTTGCCAACCCCATCTACCAGGAGGTCATCCCACGGGTGCTGGCAAACGCGCCGCAGGCCTCGCTGCCCATCATCGCCCCAACCTGGCTCACCCCCGACGGCAAGCTGGACCCCGCGAAGCTGCTGGAGGCGTTCCTGGCCTTCTGGAAGCAGCACGGGCAACCGCTGCTCAAGAGCACCCACTACCACGAGATTGCCCCCACCTGGTGCTGATGGCCTTCCTCCATCGGGTGGTCAATGCCGGCGGGACGATTGAGCGCGAGTATGCCATCGGGACGGGGCGGATGGACCTGTGCGTGCGGTATGGGGAGGTGGCGCTGGCGATGGAACTCAAGGTGTGGCGCGAAGGGGAGACCAACCCGCTCCGTGCGGGGTTAGCGCAGCTTGACGGCTACCTGGCGGGGTTGGGGTTGGACACGGGCTGGCTCGTCATCTTCGACCGCCGCGAGGGGTTGCCCGACCTTGCCGAGCGCACCACGACCGAGCCAGCCACGACGCCCGCAGGGAGGGGCGTGGTGCTCGTGCGGGCGTGAGGCGAACCCACCAGCCGGGACTGGGCATCGGGTCCCTGGCGGTTCTCTGTCTGCACCGCGTGGCCCGCACGGCTCCAGCCAGCCCCCTTCATCTCCCCGCTGGAACTCGCCCCGGTGATGAGGGATCCGGACGAGCAACCATCTGCCTTCCCGGAACGCGGCGGCGGCGTTCAACCGCGGGGCGTCACCCCATAGCAAAGGGGAGTACAGGCATACCCTCCATCCTCCGTCTGGTTCAGGCATAGGCATCAGCCCGCTCGCGAGGTCCCCGGCTGGAGCGTTTCCTGCCCGTCCTGCTGCCCTGCGAGATGCCCCCCGGTCCCGCTTTGCTCCCCTGGGCGAGGGAAAATCCTCCCTGTTCCCTGGGGGTCAGCCCGGCCCCCCCGCCCCTGCTCCCGTGGTATAATGGAGCCCGGGTGCAAAAGAAAAACCCCGTCCCTGCCTGGGGGGCATGGTGATGGGAGTTTTTCACTGATTTGCTTGTTTCTTATTGGGATAGTTCTATTGTAGCACAGATGAAAGCCGAGCACAATGGGGAACCCGCCCTACGCCGCATCACGGTGCCGGGGCTCACTGACGTGGGGGCGTCAGCTCACGGGACGCACCGGCCTCCCCTTCCTGGGGCATACCTGGCAGGGCGGGGACCTGAGGCACATCAGTTCCCATTGGACCCTTGCATCATATCACCGGTCAGGAGGGTGTCTATGAGGAGAAACCTGGGAAATGCTATCTGGAGAGAAGAAGAGCCGAACTGCCCGCCAGGGTTCGCAGCTCCCGAAATCCCCGACGGGTGGGTCACACCAGGGCCGGCGCGTCGGGGGTGCGTTACCGCGCCGGACGCGGCCCGCCACCAACTCGCCCGCGAGCTGCACGACCAGGCGGTCCAACAGTTGCTCGGAATCAGTTATCGCCTGTAGCACTGCGCCAGCACCTGGGGGCCTTGCCGCCCCTGGATGCCGCACGTCGGGAAGCGCTGAGCACAGGCATGGAAGCCACGCGCTGGCAGGTGCTGGACGTGGTCGCGCAACTGCGCACCCTCATCAGCGAGCTGCGTGGCGACCACCCGGAGAAGTTCGGGCTGCTGGCCGCTCTGGAAGGGTATGTGACCCATCTCCCCGGAGGGGGCGGAGCCGCGCCCCCCCAGATCCGGCTGCATCTCGATCCGCAGGGTGACCAGTTTGCTCCCCCGGTGAAGTGGTGCCTGTATCGCGTGGCACGGGAAGCGGTGTGGAATGCGCTGAAGTATGCCCAGGCGCGGACCATTCGGCTCACGTTGGAGTGGCACCCCCGCCAGGGCACGTTGTGGGTCGTGGATGATGGGTGTGGGTTTTGCCTCCCTGCGGAGGTGCAGGAGTTCGCGGCTTCCCATCGGTTTGGCTTGATCGGCATTGTTGAACAGGTGGAAGGGCTGGGCGGTCAGGTCATGCTCCAGTCCGGTCCAGGCCGTGGCACCACGGTGGGGGTGCGCCTTCCCATCGCAGAGGGCACGCCATGACGAACCCCCGGCGTATTCGAGTCCTCCTGGCGGACGACCATCCCCTGATCCGGGCCGGGGTGCGGCACAGGCTCACCGCGATATCGGCGGTGGTGCTGGTGGGAGAGGCAACGAACGGGGCGGAGACCCAGGCATTGGGTATCCAGCAGCAGCCTGATATCGTACTGCTGGATCTCAGCATGCCGGGGCCCGCCGGTCGGAGACGGTGCAGGTGCTGCGCACGCACAGTCCCGCCACGCAAGTGCTGATTCTCACGGCCTACCACGAGGACCGCGAGGTGCGCCCGCTCATGCGCCTGGGCATTGCGGGGTATGTGTTGAAGGACGAAGCCCTGGATTGCCTCGTGCAGGCCGTCCTGACGGTGGCGCGGGGCGGGACGTGGTTCAGTCGCGCCGTGACGGAACGGTTTGCGCAGTGGAGCCGCGGGCCGGACCTGCCGCCGTGGGAGGAGCGGCTCACGCTGCGGGAGCGGGAGGTGCTGTGGCTCGTCATTGAGGGACGCACCAACCAGGAAATCGGCCAGGTTCTGGGCCTGCGCGACAAGACCGTCGCCAAGCATCTGAGTGAGGTGTTCACCAAAATGGGCGTGACCACGCGGGTTGAGGCAGCGGTTCGGGCCGTGCGGGCACAGTTCAGGTAATTCGGCCGGAGGGGAAGGCCGGGCTGCGGGGGGAGGGCGAAACTTGTCCCCCCCCCCGGAGGCGGAAACTTGCCCCCCCGGAGGGCGGAACTTGCCCCCCCGGAGGGCGGAAACCTTGCCCCCTGTCGGGGGGA
>JAAUSY010000106.1 GCA_012032475.1 Chloroflexaceae bacterium | reverse complement strand
ATTGAGAAAAGGTCGGTGGGTTGCCCGTGCTGGATCGGGATGTGGTCATCGGGTTGATTACCGACCAGGATATTCTGCTCAAGTTCCGCGACGTGCTCGGAGCACCGAACCTGGTATGCGCGTCGTGGTGCGTATCCCTGGCCGGCGCGGCGAGGCTGTCCGTCTGACACAACCCATGCTCGACCGGGGGTGGTGGATTATGTCCCTGGTCAATATCCGGTCGCCCCGACAGGAAGGCTACTGGGACATTATCCTCAGTCTGGGGATGCACCAGGGAAGAACTGCGGACGGTCATTGAGACCATCGAGGGGCACGAGGTTTATGACATTCGGGAAACGAGTGTCCACATGCGCGACTGATGGTAGTTGAGGTCGCTGGTCCGGCTTGCCTGGTCTGCGGGGTGGTGCGGGTTGCCGCTGAGGGAGAGATGCTCCCCTGCCTGGTAGGGGTGACGCTCCAGCACCCGCCGGTTCACCTGTCGGCGCAGTTGCGCCATCCGCCAGAACCGGGGGCGGGGGCAGGGCCAGGGTTGCGGGTGAGTGGTGCCCGCTCGCCAACGGTCTACCGCTTTGCCCGGCGGTTTCTGGCCTATCACCACCTCCCGCGGCAGGCCGAGGTGCAGGTTGAGTGGGCGATACCCGCCGGGAGTGGGCTAGGGGCGGAGGTGATGCCCGGCCTGTGCGTGGCGCAGGCACTGGCAAACCTGTACGCGGATATGGGGACGCCGGGGGATGGGCTGGCGCTGGCCCAGGCACTGGCGCTCGAACCCCACCACGCGCTGGCGGTGCGGGGGTTTGAGCAGGGGGGAGCGCTGGTGGTGGGCGCACGTGCGGTGCCGGGGAAACCCGCGCTGCCGGTTATCTCGCGCCACGAGATTGCCCACCCCGAAGGGCAGGCGTGGGTCTTTGTGCTGTTCTTCCCGCGGCTCCCTGGAGATACCCCCGAAACGCTGGAGGAAGAGCGCCTGCAAATGCTGCTCCGGGTGGCTCCTCTGGTCAGCGATGAAACGGACCACCTGGTTCGGAAGCAGTTCTGGCCTGCCCTGGAGCAAAACGATTTCCCCGCTTTTGCTCGCACCCTGATGCACATTCACCACGAAAATGACGCGGCCCTGAGACAGGCCGGGGAGGCTCCGGCGCTCTCGCCCGAAGCGCCTACGATTCTGGCGATGATGCGAGATTATGGAGCGCTGGCCTGGGGCCACAGCCTGACCGGGCTTGCGCTGTATGGCGTCATCGAAGGGGCCGAACCAGCGCTGGCGCTGCGTGGTGCCCTGCGCCGCCATGTGGGACCCTACGGTGGGATAGTCATAACCGCGATTACCAGCAATGTTGGGAGACAGGTGACGAGCAAGGACGCATGCTGATTATGTTTGCTCTCTTTTGTGGTAGAATAAGGGTTTTTGAGGGAGGAACCATGGATGGAGGGTAGGTGGTCCGTTACTCGGTGGCGCGAGGTGAGTAAGCAGCAGAGCGCGTGCGTGAGCAAGAACAAGACAAACAGGGTGCGTGCTCGAACCAGAGGAAAGGAGTCGCTCTTATGTGTGGGATTGCGGGAATCTGGGGGAAATCGGAGCAAGCCCCCGTGCGCGATATGATAGTCCGGCAGGTGCATCGGGGACCAGACGGGACTGGGGTGTATGTTGAGAAGGAGCAGGGCGTCCTGGGGCATGTGCGGTTGGCGATTATGGACCCGCTGCACGGGCAGCAGCCTATCTACAACGAGGACCAGTCGAAGGTCATTGTTGCGAACGGCCAGGTCTACAACCACGAGAAACTGCGCCGGGAACTGGTCGGAGAACATCGCTTTGGTTCGACCAGCGACAGCGAAACGGTGCTGCACCTGTTTGAGGAACAGGGGTTGGGAACGGTGCAGCAGTTGGATGGGATGTTTGCCTTTGCCGTGGTTGAGAACGGAGAACTATTTCTGGCGCGAGACCCTATCGGTATCAAGCCGCTCTATTATGGCCTGCACAACCAGGGACAACCCGACGAGGTGTTCTATTTTGCCTCGGAACTGAAGGCCATTGCGGCCTGGACGGATGAGGTGCGGGAGTTTCCGCCGGGCACCTTCTACTACTCCGGGAGCGGGTTTCAGTCCTACTATTCCGTTCCGGTGAATATCCCGCGCAATTTGCCTGCCGAGGTACACATTCAGCGGGTGCGCCGAACGATGGAAGAAGCCGTGGAGAAACGGTTGATGAGCGATGTGCCGCTTGGGGCGTTCCTGTCGGGCGGGTTGGACAGCAGCATCATTGCGGCGCTTGCCCGCCAGCATATGGACGAACTGCACACGTTTTCAGTCGGCATCGAAGGTTCCCGCGACCTGGAGGCTGCCCGTCGCGTAGCCCGGCACATTGGCTCCGTCCATCACGAATATAGCTATACGGCCAGCGAGGTGCTGGCGGTGCTGCCGGAGATTATCTATTACCTGGAGTCGTTTGACCAGGACCTCGTGCGGAGCGCTATTCCTACCTATTTCTGCGCCCGTATGGCTGCTGAGTATGTGAAAGTTATCCTGACGGGTGAGGGAGCAGACGAGCTTTTTGCCGGATATACCTATTACAAGGGCATCCCCAACCCGGACGATTTGCACCGGGAACTCCACCGTTCCATCACGAGTTTGCACAACGTCAATTTGCAGCGCGTTGACCGCATGACCATGCGGCATGGAATTGAGGGGCGGGTGCCTTTTCTGGATAAGAAGATGATTGACCTGTCCCAGGCGATTCCCCCTGCTCTGAAGCTGCGGCGGTCGGACGATGGGCAGCAGGTTGAGAAGTGGGTTTTGCGCAAAGCGGTTGAGGATTTGCTCCCCCCGGATATTATCTGGCGCAAGAAGGAGCAGTTTGACGAGGGGAGCGGCACCGTGGATATGCTGGAGACGCTTATTCGTTCCGCGGCAGCGGGGATAAACCCGGTGGCCTACCGTGAACGCTACCCGGAAGACCACCTGCGGTCAGCAGAGGAGTGTTTCTATCACAAGCTCATGGTGGAGTCGTTTCCGAAGTCCCATGTTATCCTCAAGAACGTGGGCCGCTGGCAGGTAGTCTAGCGGCAGAGCAAGGGCAAGAACACGTTGGTAGGTTCCTCGGCTTCTGGTTCATCCATGATGGTTATCGGGTGGGTGCCAGTCACCGTGCCCAGGATGTTCGAGGCTTCGATGGTGATGGTCTGGGGACCGGACGCTGCCCAGGTGTAGGTAGCGTGCTCGGTGCCCTGACCGCTCTGCGGGGTGGGCGACCAGGTGTAGCTGATGGGCATGGTGGCGGTGGCCGGCTGGACGGTGGCGGTCAGGGGGGTGGACGTGTGGACAGTGGCCTGCTCCGGCCCGCTGATGACCACCCCGGTGGGGGCAACAGCAATCACGATGGGGTGCGTATCGGTGACGGTGCCCCCGCTGTTCGAGGCCACGACCGTGAGCGTCTGGGGGCCGGTGCTGGCCCAGGTGTAGCTGACGTGCGCGGTGCCCTGACCGCTGGCTGGAGGCGGCGACCAGGTGTAGCTGATGGGCGCGGTGGCAGTGGACGGGCGGATAGTCGCGGTGAAGGGTGAGGTCGCGGTGAGGTCGTCAACCCACGGCCCCTGGATTTCCACTCCGGCGGGAGCTTCGGCAACGAGCAGCGTGTGCGTGTCCGTGACGGTATGGAGCACGTTGGATGCCACCACGGTGATGGTCTGGGGGCCGGACGCTGCCCAGGTGTAGGTGGCGTGCGCAGTGCCCTGTCCACTCTGTGGGGTGGGCGACCAGGTGTAGCTGATGGGTGTGGTGGCGGTGGCCGGCTGGATGGTCGCGTCGAAGGAGATGGGGGTATCTACCGGCCCGGTGGTTTTGCCGCCGATGGTCACTCCAACCAGGGCAATGGTGCCATCGTAGCGGCTGAGGGTCTGGAATACCGCGGCCATGAGTGCGTGCCCGGCGGGGCGGGGGTGGTAGTCCAGGTCGCCTTCGAAATTGGGGTTGAGCGCTTCGCTGAGCAGGTAGGGGTTGGTGTAGATGTCCTGGTTGACGTAGAGCAGTTCCCCTTCGTTCCCGCTGAATGCTTCGACCATCCCCGCGACCGGCAGGCCATAGGCGGTGGCTGCCTCTGCGATGATGGCATTGAAGCGGGGGACCCAGGTATCGCTGACTGGCTCACCGGTGAGGGGGTTGTTCAGCCCCGGATAGGGGTTGTAGTAGTTCATGAGCAGGATATCGCCCTGGCGCAGGCCGTCTGTGGTCATGGCTACGAGCAGGCGGGTCAGGATGGTGTCGAGGTTGGCGCGGAAGGTTTCCAGGATTGCTTCGCCGTCCACCGATGGGTCGCGCAGGATGGGGACCATATCGTTCCCGCCGATGCTCAGGGTGAGCAGTCCGACCCGCTGCCCGGTGTCTCGCTGGCTGGCAATGAACGCTTCAGCCTGGGTGAGCTGCCCCCCGCTGATCATACTGCTGCTGGTTTCGCCGTCCTTTCCCAGGTTGTGGTCACTCAGGTCGGGATATTGCGCCTGCAACCCTTCATAGAGCCAGGCGGGGTAGCCCGGTTGCCCGTCGTTGTTGGCGTCGGCTTCGGTGCCAGTGACCAGCGAGTCCCCCAGGGCCAGGTAGCAATCGCCGGGGCCAAGCGGGACATAGCCGGGTGGGAGGCCGTAGATATCGCTGGAGACGCGGACGGGAAGGGGGCGAAGGGGATGAAGGTTGACAGGATTGACGGGATTGGGATTGACAGGATTAGCGAGTGGTTCTTCGGCGCGGGCCGCCGTGGCCGGGACAATGAGCAGCAGCCCCAGCAGGGCGAAGAGGGTCAGGACTATTTTTTGCATCGGTTTGCTCCCTGGATAAACTGGGGGAGATTATACCACATCTGTTTGTTTGCGTATACCGCTACCAGACCAGATAGAGACGCAACACGTTCTGCCAAAAGGAGAAGGTTGGTATCGGGCATTCCTTGTCCTACTCTGGTATAATGAGGTCTATTATCAGAGGAAAGGGAAATTCATGGCGAAGAGAGCATCCTTGAATGCCCTAGCACGAGAAGACTACCCTATCCACAACTGGTACCGGTTCGTATTATCATTTCCTCCCCATCTAGTACGTACCTACCTGAAACGATTTGGAGCGAACAGAAATACCCTGGTCCTTGACCCTTTCTGTGGCACTGGCACCACCCTGGTTGAGTGCAAGAAGCTCGGTATACCAGGTATTGGCATAGAGGCACATCCGATGTCTTTCTTTGCCTCCAAAGTGAAGATAGATTGGGAGGTTGATCCTGATGGGTTAGAGAGACATGCGGAGTGTGTTGCCGCGAAGGCCCTGGCGGATCTCCAAAACACCGGTATTCCTGATATTCCAATACGGTTCAGTGGTGAGGAGAACTTGCAGACACGAAGTCTTCCACTGGAACAACATAAGCTCTTACTTGCTCATTCAATCAGCCCCTTGCCTTTATACAAAACGCTGGTTTTACTGGATGCGCTTATCCAGGATAAAAACCCCTGCTACGAACAGTATGAACGTCTGGCATTAGCAAAAGCTCTCATCTCGTCTATCAGTAATCTATATTTCGGTCCCGAAGTTGGGGTTGGTACCATCAAGAAAGACGCTGCGGTCATTGAGCCATGGTTGAAGGGCGTACAAACTATGGTAAACGATTTGAAGGTACTATCAGACCGTGATGTACCTTCTCAAGTGCTTCAAGGTGATGCCCGTTCCTTACCTGGTTTACTTCCGCGGCAATCAGTGGATATGGTCATTACCTCTCCGCCCTATCCAAACGAGAAGGATTACACCCGGACCACTCGTCTGGAGTCGGTTCTGCTTGGATTTTTGCAAACCAGGAGTGATTTGCGATCGGTGAAACATCAGCTACTTTGTTCCAATACCCGCACGGTATACAAAGACAATCATGATGATAGGTATATCACTGACCAGAGCAAGATACAGGAACTTGCCGATAGTATCGAGATGCGGAGAATTGAGCTAGGGAAAACCTCCGGTTTTGAACGCCTGTATGCCAGAACCACACGATTGTATTTTGGGGGAATGTACCGTCATCTGGCTGATCTTCGTGATGTTTTGCGCCCTGGTGCCTATCTCGCCTACGTTGTAGGAGACCAGGCATCCTATTTTCGCATACCAATCAGGACCGGGGCATTACTTGCCTCCCTTGCAGAATCGCTTGGTTACGAAGCAATTGGTATTGATCTGTTTCGTACACGACTGGCGACTTCGACCCGTGAACACCTGCGTGAAGAGGTCGTGCTCTTGCGTTGGATGGGGTCGAAATGATGGCAAATCGCTACCAGCAACTGATTGAAAAATTGTTTTTTGATGGGTATACGGAGGGAACCACGCAGGTTTTTTTCAATCGAGACGATATCGCACCTGCTGCTCGGTCCCTCAATATAGCTCTCCCTAAGAATCTTGGGGATGTCGTGTATAGTTTTCGCTACCGCACCGATTTACCTTCTACCATCACAACTCGCGCACCGGAAGGCAAGGAATGGATTATTCTGCCAAAAGGGCGTGGTCGTTATTGTTTTGTTGCCAGTGCAATGAGTATGATAAAGCCCAATGTGATGCTGGCAGCAACAAATATCCCCGACGCAACGCCCGGCATTGTCTCAAAGTATGCGCTCAATGATGAGCAAGGATTGCTTGCCAGGGTGCGCTATAATCGTCTGATAGATATTTTTACTGGAGTAACCTGCTATTCTCTGCAAAGCCACCTGCGTACGACGGTACCTGATATGGGGCAGGTCGAAACCGATGAGCTGTACGTCGGGATTGACAAACGTGGCGCACACTACGTTTTTCCGGTTCAGGCCAAAGGTGGTACCGATAAACTTGGCATTGTGCAGATATTGCAAGATATCGCCCTGTGTGTTTATCGCTTCCCTACCCTTATTTGTCGTGGAATTGCTGCCCAGTTTATTGATGCACATCTTATTGCTTTGCTGGCGTTTGAAGAAGACGGTCAGCGTGATGAAGGCATTGCGTTAGTAGCAGAGCGACATTACCGTCTGGTTGTGCCAGAAAGGGTAACTGATGAAGATTTGCAACGTTATCGTACAAGACACCTGGAAGATGTTTGATGCGTAAGCCCCACCCACGACCATACCAGAACCAGAACGAAGAAACGATGTCCACACCCACACCCACACCCACATCCATAGCCACACCCATGCTCGTAGCCAGATTGAACCATTGGGCCAGCAAACTGGGATGGCTGCTGCTCCTCGTCGCGGCCCTGGTTGTGGCCGACGTGCTGAGCCTGCACCTGCACGGCGGGAGCTATCAGTTTGCGATGGGCGACGGTGTTGACCGGCTGCTGGTGCATCACTTCCACAGCGTTGAGCAGGATTCGCAGGGGAAAGCCTATCGCTGGTCGCTCGACCACAGCACCATAGCGGTGCGCGGTTCTGCACTGGTGCCGCTTGCGGCGCTCACGCTGAACCTGGGGGGGATGCCGGAACATGTCCCCGTGCCCCACCCGGTGCAGGCACGGCTTGATGGGAACGACTGGCTGACCTTCTCCGTTGGCAGCAAACCCCGCGCCTATGCGCTGCTGCTGCCGCCTCCGACCCTGCGGGATGGCTCGCTGGACCTGGAATGGTTCACCGGGGCGACCCACGTTCCCCCGGACCCGCGAAAACTCGGTATTCGGCTCGACCGTGTGTCCCTGCGGTGGCTGGACGGCTCCCTCGCTTTCCCGACCTGGACGGTGCTGGCGATGCAGGGGCTTGTCATCGCGACGGCCATGGCGATGGCCTGGTATCTTGCGCTGCCCCGCTGGAGTATCATGGTCATTGCGGCGAGCCTGGTGGTGGCTCTGGGCTGGCTGGTTGGTAGCAATATCTTGATTGCGGGTTCGTGGCTGGCCCGCATCCTGGTGACCAACCTGGCGCTGCTGGGGTTGCTCTGGAGCGTTGCGCCCTGCCTGCGCCGCGTCGTCCTCCCCGCTGCTGGCGCTGCGCCTCAGCCGGAGCTACGGTGGCTCTGGCTCGTCACGGTGCTGGCGATTGCCCTGCGGATGGTGGTTATGCTCTACCCGCCATTTGAACCGCACGACTGGTACATTCATCGAAAGCGCATCGTAGACTTTCTGAATGGGGCGTTTGTGCTCTACGACAAACCGGCCGAGTTCAGCACGAGGCTGACGGTTGTTCCCCCCGCGCCCTACCTGTTTTTCGCGCCCTTCACGCTGCTCACGAGCAACCCGGTGGTTGCGATGCAGGGGGTCTATGCCTTTCTCGATGGTGTCACGGCCCTGCTCGTGGGGGTGATGACGCGCTTTTTCGGCGGCAGCCTGCGGGCCGCCGGGGTGGCTGCGCTGGTGTTTGCCCTGTTCCCGCTAAACTTCACGGCGCTCTGGTGGGGGTTCGGGCCGCAGGTTATCGGCCAGTGCCTGACGGTCCTGTTTGTGCTCTTTGTGCTCTTTCTTGCCCAGACACCGCTGCTCACGCGGTGGGCGTGGGGGCTGGCGGGGTTGGTCTTCACGCTCCTGCTGCTGAGCCATGTCGGGGCCGGCATCCTGGGCGGGTTCTTGCTGGCGGGCTACCTTGCCCTGATCTGGGGGTTCCGTCGGAACGAGGAACCGCGCTGGAAGGGGTGGGGGCTGACGATGGTCACCAGCGGGGCCGCGGTGACCCTGCTGCTCTATTCGACGGTCATTGCCATGCAACTGGACGGACTTTCCAGCAATCAGCGCCTCGCGTGGGATGCAGGGGACATCTTCCGGGTACAGTGGACGCTGGCGAGTTTGAACGTCTCATTCGCCCCGGTTGGCGTCATCCTGCCCATCCTCAGCATTGCCTTTCTGGTCATCTCGACCAGACCCGCGCACCGCTGGCTCCTGGCTGGCTGGCTCGCCAGCGCGGGGCTGTTCTTCGCCGTAGATCTGGCAACCGGTCTGCAGGTTCGATACGCCTATTTTCTTGTTCCGCTGTTTGCGGTTGGCCTGGGTATGGTGCTGGATGGATACCTCACCCGCCACCGGGTGGGGTGGGTGGTGGCGGGGTGTCTGATTGGCATCGTCGGGGTGGTGGGGTTGCATCTGTGGGGGGCCGGGATTTTTGGCGGTATCAAGCCATCGCTGCGGGGGTTGACGCATTAGTGAATATGGAACCGTGGCGCAGTTTACCCTATGATGAAGAGGCGTCGGTCGCCCTCCTGCTGGCCGGGGGGGATGCGCTCCTGGCAGGGTTGGCAGCCACCGGCCAGCCGGCGCTGCGCTGGTATCGCACCCCGACGACCGCAGTGGTCCTTGGCCGGGGGCAGAACCTTCAGGAGGTGGACCGGGCCGCCTGCCACGCAGTGGGCATTGCCATCCATCGCCGTTCCAGCGGCGGAACGGCGGTCCTGCTGGAGCCGGACTTGCTCATGCTCGATGTGGCCCTACCGGCCTCCCACCCGCTCCACCTCCCCGACGTGACCGAGTCTTATCGCTGGTTGGGGGAGGTCTGGGCCGCGGCGTTGCAGAGGCTCGGACTGCCCGCTGCCCCCATTGCCCCCTCCGAAGCCCGCACCGATGCCCGCAACCTGGACCGGCTGACCCGGCGGGTCTGCTTCGGGGGCTATTCGCCCTATGAAGTGATGCGGTGTGGGCGCAAAACGGTCGGGTTGTCGCAGGTCCGCCGCCGTGAAGGGGCGCTGCTCCAGGCGGGACTTTCGCTGCACCAACCCTCCTACCGCCTGGTTTCGCTGCTTGCCCTCAACCCTGATGAGCGGGTTGTTCTGGCAAATCGGCTCCTGGAGCGAACCACCGGATTGAACGACGCCCCCCCGCCACGACGACCGCCGGCCAACCCGCAACCGCCGCACCTTACCGCCGACCAGGTGATGACCGCATTCGCGGCGGCGCTGAGGGCACGGGTGTCAGCGCTGCTGGTTGCGGCTTCCTGGAACAGCGAAGAGCAGGCGGCTCGTCTGCAAGCAGTCAGCCGCTACGCGCCACTCGAACCAGGGCGCTCAGGTCAGGGCGTCCCTTCCGATTGAGCTTCTGCCACCACAATGATGTGGGTAATGGCGATACGCTGACTCTTCTTCCCAAAGGCGGTGAAATAGGTTTTCCCGGCGGGAGAACCTATTTCCGCGGCGATGGGCACGGTCAGAAGACGTCCCGCCGTGAAAATGGTGCCTTCGTCCGAAGCCTTCAAGTTGCGAATCGCCCAGACGCGCCCATCCGACTCGGTCATCCACATCGCAACTTCTTCCTGGGGCGCAAACCCGCGGCCCTGCAACTGCACCACCCCTTCCCGCGACACGACCAGCGGGATGGCAACGAGGTCTGCTTCGCCCGTGCTTGCACCGGCCAGAGGGTTCCCCGCAGTTACGGTAAACGACACGATTGCCACGCGCCCGGAATCCAACCCCTGGCCGGTCAGGAAGTAGTCTCCGGTCGGGTCGCGACGGTCGAGCGTGATGGTATGGCTCCAGGTGCCCGGTGCTCCCTCGGCCACTCGGACCCCCTGATCTTTCACGCGGCCATCGGGGTAGGTCAGCCAGAGCGCCACCTTCTCGTTCTGGTAGCCGCTGCCCGTAAACGTCACCGTTTCTCCCTGGGCCGCGGTCGCTGGCGCAACGGTGATGGTCGCGTCCGACATCTGGGGCGACCACGGAGCCGCTCGGACCCCCACTCCGGCCCCACTCCGACCCCGACCCCCACTCCAACGGTGGGCGATACCCTCACGGGACGTTCGGCTGCCTGCATCGTGGTGGGGAGGGGAGCAAAGCCCACCGCGCAACCCACCACGATGATGGCAACCCACGCCCACATTCCAGAATACCCGGTCTGTTTCATAGCCATAGCGACGAAACCACCTGCTCCAGTGAGTGGAGAAAGTGGTGCCGGTCCTCCTTTCCCTTGCGATACTCGTACCCTTCTGCCTGATGCAGAACCCACCCCGAACCCGCGCAACGAGGATAAGAAACCTCCCGCAGATTGCGACCTGCGGAAGGCTGCAAACCCCGGAACGTTGCTCCGTCCTCTCAACCAACCACCAGACCACGACCACGGAACCTGGGGTGGTAGCTACTCGGAACCAACGATTTCAAAGATACCAATCGCCAGGGTCCCGCTCTCATGACCTTGCGCGGAGATGTAGTAGATACCGACGTTGTATTGCCCGGCGGGGGTAAATTTGTAGAAGAACGTTCCTTCTTCGCTGGCCTTCTGGTGCCCCAATTCAATCTCCGCCCCGGCCTGACCGAGCGGGGTCAGCCAGATGCCGATGGGTTCTTTGGGGGCAAAATCCGCCGCGCTGAACCAGATGCTCCCCGGACTATCGGGCGATGTGCTCGCGCTCATCGTCACAATGCCACCTGCGGGTTGCAGCCTGGTTTCCTCGTGTTCCCTTGCGGCAGGAGCTTCCTGCATGGCAAACGTGCTGGATGTTTCCAGACCGCTCGTCTGACCACGCGCCGCCAGAATATGGGTCCCGTTCGGATTGGGCGACTTGATCTTCATCTCCTGCGTGAATTCGCCATCCCCATTGGCCGTATACGTTCCGATGGCGTGGTGGGTACTCTCGTAGTTGGTGGCGCTGGTTCCGGGCGCAGTCAGCCAGACATCCACCTTTTCATTCGGGGCAAACCCTTTGAACGTCAGATTCACCTCCGTGTCCGGAGTAATCGAATCCGGCATGCCCTCAATCGAGGCAACCGACTGGGCCAGTGCTGATGCGGCGGGGAACGCAAGCATCCCCACCAGTATGATGATACCCACGATACCCGAAAGTATCCCCAACCGTCTGGTTCGAACCATGATACACTACTCCTTCAATCCCTTAGTTAGATTTCTTGATAATAACTGGGCCGGACTACCAATACCATCAATCACGACGAATGCATTATCTTCCGGCTTCACCAGAATCACCGAGAGGATCGTTCAGAACAGGACCATGATACTCTACGATAGCACCGTCCGTCAAGCCTGCCGACCCGAAAAGCAGGGTCATCGCGCCTTGCGCTGGAGGTCCGTCTATGGTATCATACCCAGGATGGAATTCGAATGCGTCTTCTGGCAGAGGACCTGGTGGTCGTTGTGCGAACCTCCAGGGGAGGGGCAAAAACAAACAAGCGGTTTTTGCTGGTATGGCGTCTGGCCCACAGCCGATGGTTCGGGTGGAATGGTCATGATCAGGATGGGGAAATCGAGGCAACGACCCCGTTTGAGCACCAGGCAGGAGCGAAGTTCTCCTGGTTTGGTCAGACGTGCCAGAGATGGTGATATGAAAGTTTCTATGGATACGAACGATTATCACAGTTGCCGTAGTCCGGGCCGTAGCGTTACGTCAGGCTCACAGGTGACCGGGGTACGGGTTCGCGCAGGCTGAGGGCATGTCCCCCGGATAGTTCCTTGCAAGCGTCCCCTCCCCCGGCTCTGAGTGCCAGGGGGTTTTTTGTTCCTCTCTTCCTCCAGCAACGGGTGCTGCGGCCCGTCTCTGCACCGTCATGAAAAACGTCGTGTACGGATGGATTCGCCTGCCGCTGACGTGATCATGTGAGCGGCCCTAGCTCAGCGCGTTGGAGGAAAAAATGCTCGCCATTCACTCTGCAACCGGGTTGGAGATGTTCCGCCCACCCATCGTCCGAATCCACGAGTTGTCGCTTGAGCCAGCGGCCCCGCGGCTGCCCTGTGCTCCTGCCCTGAGTTTTCCGCAGCACATTACGGTCCAACAAGCTATCGAAGCGCTTCGCCAGATGCCGCCAGAGAGCGACAGCATCTACTACCTGTTCGTCACGGATTACGAAGAGCGGTTGGTCGGGGTGGTCAGCCTGCGCCAGCTCGTGGTCGCCCCTCCCGGCTCCCATCTCTTTGAACTGATGGACCGGCGGGTCATCACGCTGCCGGATGATGCGTCGCTGGAAGAACAGGCCCACGTGATGAGCCAGACGAGGATGCTGGCGCTCCCGATGGTGGATGACGAAGGCCGCCTGGTGGGGGCCGTTGATACCCACGATATGGTGGCGGCCATCAAGGATGAGGCCACCGAGACGATGTATCGCCTGGCAACGTTGAGCGCCAGCGAGGACCATGAGCGCCCCCTGTTTGCCTCGGCCAGAGAACGTATCCTGGGTCTGGTGCTCCATCTCTTTGGGATGGTGGTCGCGGGGTGGATGATCTCCACCTTCAGCCATACCCTTGCCCATATGGTCACGCTGGCGGTGGTTCTACCGATTGTCAGCGGGCAGGGACGCGTGGCCGGCACCCAGACGCTGACGCTGGTGGTTCGTTCGCTGGCGCTGGGGAAGGTGAGAATCGCAAAGGTGCGTCAGGTTTTGAACCACGAACTTTCTATCGGGCTGGTGAATGGCCTTGGGGTGGGGTTGCTCGTGAGCATCGGAATGTGGCTCTGGCAGGGAAATGGGATACCCGGCCTGGTGGCCGGGGTCGCCACGGCGGCTACGTTGTGGGTCGCCGCTGGAGCCGGGGTGCTGGTGCCCACCCTCTTCAAGGCGGTGCGCCTTGACCCTGCCCGGTGGTCGTTGGCCGTGGTGTCAACCATCGTCTATGGGTGCAGTATGCTGTTCTTCCTGGGGTTGAGCACCCTGGCGTGGCACGCAGGGTATCTATAAAGCAGAAGCATACGCATGAGAAGCGGCATGCAAGTACGGGGGTAGGGGTAGGGGCGAAGGCGAGGGCAGGTATGATGGAAGCAGCGAATACGGATGACCCCCTGACTCGGCAGGGCATGGTTGCCTACCGGAGCGGTGACCGTGTACAGGCCAGGGCGCTGTTTCGTTGCGCTGCCGAGGCCAACCCCGACCACCAGATGGCATGGGTGTGGCTGGCTGCCTGCGCGGAGGATGAACAGGCCAGGCGGCACTATCTGATGACCGCTATTGCCATCAATCCGACGAATGAGACCGGCCAGAAGGCGGCGGCAGTTCTGCAAAAGATGGGGAGTTCTCCACCCAACCTGCCGCCGCTCCCCTCCCTCTCGCTCGCGCCCGATGCTCAGGCCAGCACCCCCCATCCAGCGGGTGACCCGCTCTGGTGGGCATGGGCGCGCCGTTCGCTCGGTCTGACGCTCACCTACGCGCTCTTTCTGGCGATTCTCCTCTCAACCAGCGGGTGGGTCCAGCTCGCTGGTTTTCTGCTGCTGCTCGCCGGCATCCGCCCGGTCCTTCGGCAATTGCCTGACCCGGCGCGTCAGGGGTGGGACCATGCCGACCGCATTGGCGGTATCCTGGGCCTGGGAGGCGGGATGGTCGTGGTCTCGGTTTTTGCCTTTTTCATCACCGAAACGGGGTTCCACGCCATGGCAACGGGGTTGGCAATCGGGGCGGGGATGGGGGCAGTCTACAGCATCATAACGGGCGGTTTGCTGCTCTGGCAGGGGCGGTCAGCTTCGGCCCATCCTGGTGCCTAGCGTCGTCTGGGCATTATATATCGGCTCTTCTGGCTAACTATGAAGCGTTTAACCCATATTCTTCGGGGGTGTGGTATACTTGCGGAAGAGAAAAACCCCACCCGCGTCTGGGAGCAGGGGGATGATGCTCACAGGGCGTGATGTCAAGAGAAGGAAACACCGATGATAAAGTTCACCCGTATCGCGGCGTTGGTATCAGTTCTGGTTATGTTCCTCAGCGTGTTCGGTGCTCCTTCGCCACCCGACCAGACGTTTGCTGAAAGGGCAGACCCCACTCCCACCGATGGTGACGGGGAAACACCTCCCCCTCCTCCCGGCGAGGAACAATTTCCTGGTGATGGGGAGGACTATGATCCTTCACCCATGACAAGCGGTGATGTTTCTGCCATGCTCCAGTCGCTCGATTTGAAGCTCCCGTGGCCTGCTGGTATTACCCACTGTATTACCCAGGGTTATAATAGACCAGATGTTACGCATTATGGGAGTGATAGATTTGCATTGGATTTTAACCTGCGTTATGAAGCGGTAGCTGCGGTTGCCAATGGCACAGTGAGCGAAATTGTATACAATCCCAATACTGGCCGTGGGCAAGGATACGGCACATATGTCAAAATTAATCATGGAGATGTCTATTCGGTCTATGCACATCTGAGCGAGGTGTATGTCTCTCATGGTGAGCAGGTCAGTCAAGGGAAAATTATTGGCAAATCTGGCAATACAGGTCATTCTACCGGTCCTCACCTACATTTTCATATGCGTTATAATGATAGGGTTACACCCTTTCAACCAGAACCAATGTCTGGGATAACTGGCTTTGCAGAAGGTGGGTGTTATACCTCAAACAACGTCGAAACCCATAACCCTGTTGATACCTGCTACACTATTGGAGTCGGTCAAGGCTCGTCGCGCCAGCATTTGTTCCAGGAAGCCTACGACCGCGATGGCGGGCGTGCAAACATCGGCTGCCCCGACAACGAAGCACACTGGTGGCATGGCGTTGTCATTCAGGATTTCAGAAAAGATGGCACAGGGGAGCATGTTGCTATCATTCACGACGAACTGAACGATGACCCGGCGGGCAGTATTCCTGCCTTTGTGATACGGGGTGATATCTTTCAATATTACATCTCGATAGGTGGCCCTGGCTCCGAGTTGGGTCCGCCCACCACGGACGAATTTATTGGCTACAATGGCAACCCCCAGAGCAACTTCCGCGGTGGGTATATCACCAAGATTGACAACGCCTGGCAGACCAGACCGTGGCCTGAACGTCGAGATGGCTACTGGTATGCGGAGTATCGCAATGGGCATAATATAGGAAAGGCAGGCCCGGCCTGTGTCGTCAATGAGCCATTCGCCTACAATCTGGTGTTTGCCGACTGGGGAAGGGACAGTTCGCCGTATGGTGGCAAATGTGGTGTCTGGGCGGATAACTTCTCCATGGTCTGGAGACGGAATATTGAGATTACCGACGGGGGGAACTACCGTTTCTTTGCGGGCGGCATGATACGGCAAAAATATGGATTGATGGTGAGTTGCTTTTTGATATTCGCTGGAACCTCCAGGAGAAAATCCACGCGGTCT
>JAAUSY010000015.1 GCA_012032475.1 Chloroflexaceae bacterium | reverse complement strand
TTGGGGGGGGCATCGGGGGGATTGCGGGGGGCGTGGTGGGACTGGCGCTGCACTGGCACTGGCTCTATATCCTGGTAGCCCTCCCGGTCGGCCTGGTGGTCGGGTCATTCTATCCGGGGGTCGGGTTGGCGCTGCTGTTTGCCGCAGGGACGGGAGATGCTTCGCTGCGAGACCGGCGGGTGCGGGTCATTCATGGAGGATTGTTTTGGTGGGGCCGCTGGCCGGAGCGCTGGTGGGGTGGGGGTGGGGGTGGGTCGGGTTGCTGAGCGGGGTGCTGGTCGGGGCGCTCTTCAGTCTCACCGCGGCAGTGGTGGTGAGCACCTGGATCATGCCACCGGTGCCCGACCGGTCGTTTCAGGAGAAGGTGGAGCAGCATACACGCCAGCGCCGGGTGGAGCAGCGGGCGCGGAAGGCGAGGCGGCGGGGTGGCGGCAAGCGGCATTAGTTAGCTAGTTATCTAGTCAGCTAGTTAGTCAGAGAGACGCAAGGTATTCCGCCAGAGCCTCCTGCCACGGTCGCAGCACCACCCCCAGCGCTGCCCCCGCGATGTTAGCAAGCGGCGAATAGGCCGGGGGCGTGCTATCCCGCTGATAGTCAGCCAGGCGGATGGGGTGTATCGGCACCTGGCAGTGCCCCGATAGGGACGCTATCTCCTGGGCAAATGCGTAGCGCGAGCACTCCCCCGCGTTGACCAGGTGGTAGGTGCCATAGAAAGGCTGCTCAATCAGCCGGGCAATCGCACCGGCCACATCGGGCGCATAGGTCGGGCTACCCACCTCGTCGGTCACCATCCGCAACCCACCCGCGGGCGGGTCGTGGAGCAAGCGCAACACCGTGCGCACAAAGCTGCGTTCTCCCCCAAAGAGCCACGCAATCCGCACGAGGTAGAAGCGGTGCAGCAGTTCGCGCACGGCCTGCTCGCCGGCCCACTTGGAATGCCCGTAGGCATTGATTGGCCCGGTCGGGTCATATTCCCGGTAGGGCGTGGTGGCAGTCCCAGAAAACACCTCGTTGGTGCTGATGTAGACCATCGGGACATCGAGTTGCTGGCATGCCAGCGCTACATACCTCGTCCCCAACCCGTTGATGCGATAGGCCAGGTCGGGGTCGCGGGCACAGCCATCCACATGGGTGAAAGCCGCCGTATGGATGACGAGGTCGGCACCGGTGGCGGCCACCTGCTCGACCGCATCTGGCCTGCCCAGGTCGAAGGGGTCCTGGTTCAGGGGGACCATCGTGTGGGGCGGCGACAGGCAGTCCCAGAGCGCCTGCCCAAGCTGTCCATTGGCTCCCGTCAACGCAATGCGCATGAATTTTCTCCTCCCTACGCCCTGCTTCCTACCGTATACGAAACACCTTGAACCCTGAGTTCGGAACGCTCGCCACCAGGCGAAACCTGCGGTCCTCCACCTCCCCCGTATAGAGCGGCCAGAGCGCTTCGCGGGGGGCGGGGAGGAGGAGATAGGTTGCCCGAAACCGCCCGGCCACGTCGTAGATGGTTTCCAGGTCATCGTTCGGTATCTGGATGACCGGGAGGCGCATGGAGTGGTAGACCTGCCAGGGGAGCCGGGTCATGATGACGATAGGCTCCTGCCCGGACTGGCTGGCGTCGTCGCGGATAACGGCCTCGACGGCCTCAAGCTGTTCTGCCATGGTCGCAGCATCGCGGAGCATGGTGTGGGCTTTGACCATGCTCCGCCCCCCGGTGAAAACCAGCAGTATCACCACCAGCGCGATGGCGAACCGTTGCGAAGGAACCCGCCGGTGAATCGTATCTATGGCGATGACGCACAGGAAGGGAACAAGCGCCACCCCGCTGCGGAAGAAGCTCCCAATGCCGGGAAAGGTCGCAACAAAGGCAAAAAACAGAATCAGGATTCCCAGGAACAGCCCGTGGATGGCACAGAATGTCTTGCGGTGGGGGGACTGCTCTTTCGACCAGAGCATATCAAAGAGACCAGCAATGACGAACGGCCAGAGGAGCAACCCCAGGAAGGTTCGAAGGAACATGATATGCTGAAGGATGGCATCGAACTTCGACCAGAGGATGTTCCCGATGCCCCATTGCAGGTATGAATGGAGCGAGAGGTCCTTGGCAAAGGAATACAGGTCCTCGTAATCGGTGAGGAACACCAGGCTGGAGACGCCCGGCGGGGTGAGCGCCCCGAAGGTCCGGAGGTTGTAGCCGAGCAGGGGCGCAAGGGTGAGCAGGTAGATACCCGTTCCTGCCAGCAACACCGCAGCCCTGGTGCGGCGGGGGTGCGGCGAGCACCACGCCACCCCGGCGAAGAGCACAAAGAGCAGCACCCCATCCTGGCGCGTCAGGTGGGCCAGGCCAGCGCCCACAGCCGCCAGCAGAAACCACCAGGGATGGGGATAGTTCATGCCTCGCACCATCGCAAGCAGGCTGAGCGACGCAAACACCGTGTAGTAGATGGTCGTGTCCGTTTGGAGGGAGAAGAAGAATGGTGTGGGCAGGAGGAACACCAGCACCGCCGAACCCACCGCCACCAACCGCGATGGGGTGTAGCTGGTTGCCAGCCCGTATGTCACGGCCGCCAGACCCACCCCGAAGAGGATGGAGGGAACCAGCGCGGCAAACAACGATATCCCCAGAATCCCCATCGAGGCGCTGATGATGAGCGACGTCAGCGGGAGCCAGTAATCGAAGGCAGGGTGCGTGATGGTCGCTGTGCTGGTGGAGGGGTTGGCAGGGTGGTTCAGCCCCAGGTAGTGCCAGCGGTAGTCCACAACGGCCCCTCTCCCCTGGGCCATGTTCTCAGCTACGGTGTAGTAGAAGGAACTATCTCCGTGGCCGGGGTGGAGCAGCTTCCCCGCCACGACGAAACGAGCCACCAGGCCAACCCCGAAAAGGATGATGACGATGACGATGACCAGTGGCTCCAGAAGACGCGACCGTGGGGGAATCATGGCTCCCGCTCGGAGGTATCGAACCCCAGGGATTCGGCCACAAGGTAGAGCGGACGATGCTTCACCTCGTTATAAATGCGCCCCAGATATTCCCCGATGATGCCAAGGAAGATGAGCTGCACTCCCCCCATAAAGAGCACGCTGACCAGGGTGGTGGCCTGCCCCTTGAATGCCTCTATCCCGCTCAGTCGCAGCCCCATTGCCACCAGAATGAACAACACGCTCAGACCTGCTACGATAAACCCCATATACGTGGCAAGCTGGAGCGGCAGGTAGGAAAAGCTGGTGATGCCGTCGAAGGCAAAGCGCAACATCTTCCGGAAGGGGTATTTCGTTGTGCCTGCGGCGCGGGCTTCGCGCTTGTAGGGCACCCCCGTTTGCTTGAACCCGACCCACACCGATAGGCCGCGCATAAAGCGGTGATATTCGCGTATCTGCACCATAGCGTCTACCACGCGGCGGTCCATCAGGCGAAAGTCCCCCGTATCTACGGGCAGGTTGATGCTGGTGATGCGAGCAATCAACCGGTAGAACAGGCTGGCGGTGGTTTTCTTAAACCAGGTCTCGCCGGCGCGTTCGGAGCGTATCGCGTAGACGACCTGGTACCCTTCGCGCCAGCGGTCAATCATCTGCGGGATGACTTCGGGCGGGTCCTGCAAATCCGAGTCAATGATCACCACCGCCTGCCCGCGGGCGTGGTCAATCCCGGCGGTGATGGCAATCTGGTGCCCAAAATTGCGCGAGAAGTTGAGCACCTTGACCCGCGGGTCCTGCTCATGAAGCTGGCGCATAATCTCCGGCGAGGTGTCGTGGCACCCGTCGTTGACCAGAATCAGTTCGAAAGGTTCTTCCAACCCGGTCATCACGTTCACCACGCGCTGGTAGAAGGTGGGCAAAATCTGCTCTTCGTTGTAGACGGGGGCGACGATGGAAAAGGTCGGGTTACTTGTCGTGTTCATGGCAATTTCTGTGTTCGGTCAGATACGGTCGTATACTGGCTGACGGTTGCTCCTATCGTGTCAGTCCCTATTCTATCACATGTGATGCGCAACCAAAACACCAGGGGTATAACGTATTTCTCCTGAAAATATGCTATACTCTCATGCTAGTGGACCTGGCGAGGATACCATGAACCTGTCACGAGCCATACGCTGCCTGACCATCGGGCTATTCCTGTTCACCCTGGGGATCCTGGGCAGCATCTTCCTGCCCGCAGCCTGGAATGCCAGCCAATCTGCCAGCGTCGTCGGGGCAGCGCTCCCCCCGACAACCCGCCCCCATTCGCGGGCCCGGACACCGGGAGAACCACCCTTGCCCCTGCCCCTGGCACAGACAACCGCGGGCGAATTTGACTTTCTCAGCACCCCGACCGTCAGCCTGGAAACCTACCAGCGGGTCTATTGCCAGCCGCGGCGTGGGCGCGTCAGCGCCGCCTGCGCCTATGCCCCCCAGATGTACCAACTCCTGGTAGATGCCGGTATTGACCCCGCCATTGAGATGGCCTTTGCTGCCAAGGAAACCGAATTTGGCTCCACCGGCCCCGGACGCGCCCCGCAATACAATCTCCACAATATCGTCTGCAATCGGTGGGACGGAAGCACCTGCGACGGCCCCTACCACTACCGCTTCGCAACCTATGCGAACTACCTCCATGGCCTGAACGCCTGGATTCACCTGCTGCTCCACAGTGGCCGATACCTTGATGCCGGGAACCGCACCTTCCGGAGCGTCCTTCCCATCTACGCCCCTCCCTTTGAAAACAACACCGCCCTCTACATTGCCCAGGCCGAGTCGTGGGTGCGCGGTTGGCGCTCCTGGGAGGGAGGGCAGCTAGTCCCACTTTCCTCGCCGCTCTTCTGGGGGCAGGTCCCGGCTTTCTCCCCCCCACCTGGCAACCAGGGGTCGCCATGCCCCCCGCTGCCCTGGGGAGCCTCGACCAGGGAGATGGAGCAACCCTTGCGGCTCCTGCCGAGGTCTCACCCCCCGGACCCGAAGCTGCGCCCAACCCGGCCCCCTCCCTGCCAGCAGACCTGCCCCTCCCGGAGAACGCTATGGTCGTGGACAACAGCGACCCCGGCTTCAACGCCAACCAGGACACCTGGTCGCTGGCCTCGTGCGGGGTGAACCAGGAGCATGTCGCGGCGGTTTCTACCAGCGCCGTCCAGCAGAGCCGGAGCCGGGCCTCGTGGGTGCCTACCATTCTCAACGCTGGCACCTACGAAGTCCGTGTCTATATCCCGCCCTGCGGCGACACCGAAGCAACTCACTCGGCCCGCTACTTCATCACCCATGACCACGGCATCAGCACCATGACGATAGACCAGTATGCCCACACCGGTGGGTGGGCCAGTCTGGGCACCTATACCTTTGGCGCACGCTACAACCCCACCGTTGAAATCAGTGACCTGACCAGCGATGACCAGCGGGCCGTGCGGGTTGATGCCGCTGCCTGGATCTGGCAAGGAGAAGCCTCCACCTCCGTGGCTTCCTTCGCGCCCCAGAACGCCGCCACCCCCGACTACCGCGTCCCGTGGCCGGACGAAAGCCAGGAAGAACTCCTTATCTCGCGCAGCAACAGGCCACCCGAAGCACCCCAGGCCACTCCCCCCGCGCTCCCCACCCCATCCGGGGTGCCCGAACCAGCACCGGCCAGTGCCCCCAGGGACAACCCTTCGGTCGGAACGGTCGTGCAGCGCGGCTACCTGCGAACTGCCCCCCAGATGACCCCGCAGACCGCCATTGCCCAGGTATGCCCGAATGACCAGGTGCTCCTGCTTGAGGTGCAGCACCTCGGCTCAAGCTCGTGGCTCCACGTTCGTATGGCGTCCACTGCTAACGACTGCGCTCCTGACCATGCCAGGGAAGAGACCGAGGGGTGGGTTCCGAGTGCGCTGGTTTCGGATTAGATGGGTTTCGGATGAGATGGGATGGGAAGAAGATGAGAAGGCAGGGCTACCACCCGCCGGGGATGAGACGGTAGCGCACCTGAGCGGCATATTCCCGGTAGCCGTTCAACTTCTCTTGCAGCACCCGGTCTTCCAGCGCGGTGCGAATGATGAGCAGCGGAACAGCCAACCCCCCTGGAATGAGCGCCCACAGCGACCCGAGCACGACCGGCGTGGCAAGCTCGAAGACCATCGCTCCTACATACCCCGGATGACGTACGTACCGGTAGGGTCCTCCGGTCGTCACCCGGTGCCTCCGCTCCTGCTGAATGCGAACGACCGTCGAAAAGAACGTATTGGCGACCATTGCCCAGGTGGTCAGCGCATAGCCCAGGAAGGCCACCACCAGCGCCACACCCTGGAGCAGCGGTGGCAGCGGCGGCGTCCACCCGAAACGTTCGTCCAGCCCGGCCACCACAAATTTCGCCAGCATAGACAGGCCAAACAGGCCGAGGATGACCGTGTCCCAGGCATAGTCTCCGCGCCGGCGCACGGCGCGTTCAGCCAGCAGTTCGGGGTTTCGGGGAATCAACAGCAGCGCGTTGGCCCCCACCCAGATAACATAGAGGCCAACCAGCGCCCACCCCATTACCCAGTCCAGGCGGCCCGCAAAGAGAAAGAGGGTAGCCGCCACAAACACCACCCCCATACTTTCACGGAGCAGCCACCTGGTCACCCCGCGGGTAACATTGGGAGCACGCGCTTCCAGTTTGGAGAACCGACCCGGTTTCATCACCAATTCCTTCCCTATTCATCACCCTTGTAGGTCACTTCCACGCCTTCGGCCACGCTCCGCACCGAGGCCAGCAACCTGATACTGATGACCTTCTTGCGCGGATGCACCCGCAGCGTCAGCGGGACATGGCACTCATACTCGACCTCGTTGTTCGGCCATATCCGCACCCGCAGCGGGTAGAGGTTGGTGCCCTGGAGCGACAACGTAAACACGGCACTCGTTGGCTCTAGCTCCGGCTCCGGCTCATGCTCATTGATGACGGAAACCGTCCGGAACGATGCAACATATTCCGGCTGTTCCGGCTCATCCATCATCACCTCAACCTTCCATTTTGTCGCGGGAACCAGCGTATAGACCCGCCGGTCGGGCAAAATCTCCGCCCCGTCACGCGGGTCTATCAGATGCAGGTGGCGGCGTTTCCTTGTGGGGCGGCGGGAGGAGGACGACGAAGATGCAGCCGATGCGGACGAAGACCTGCGGCGGACCGGCTTCGAGTAGGCTTCCATAGAAGCATCCCCTCCTTCTGGCATATCACGGTGGTCCATAGGCTATGAGTTCTGAGTCAGTTGTTCACCAACCAACGGTTCTGCGAACCTCACCCAGAGAATAACACACTCGTTCTATTCTGTCAAGGGGCCACCCTGCCCGCTGCTCCTTCCCTGCCCTTGCCAGAACAGACGCCCGGCGGGGAAAGAAAGTTGCGCCCCGACTCCCGGCACCATCAACCCTCACCCTCACCCTCAACCTCAACCTCCGTCGGTCCGTAGGTATGGATGAGCACCTGCACCTCATCCAGGCACGCCGCCTGCAACACCGCTTGCGCCAGTTCTCGCGCCTTTGCCGCCGAAGTCGCCCGCACCGCCGCTCGCACCAGTGGCAGCGCCATCGGCGTGCAACTCAACTCGTCCACCCCCATCCCGATGAGCAGCGCCGTCAACGTGGGGTCGCTCGCCATCTCGCCGCACAGCGAAACCCGCTGCCCATAGCGGTGGGCCGCCTCAATGACATTCGCTATCAGCCGCAGCACCGCAGGTTCGAGCGGTTGATACAGGTTTGCCACCCGCTGGTTGGTCCGGTCGCAGGCCAGCGTATACTGTATCAGGTCGTTGGACCCGATGCTCAGAAAATCGCATTCCCGTGCCAGGCAATCGGCAACCAGCGCCGCCGATGGTATCTCGACCATCACGCCGAGCCGGGGAACCGCGCAGCAGCGCACCCCCGCCGCGACCAGTTCGCCGTGTGCCTGCTGGAGCAACGCCTTCACCTCCCGCACCTCCGACACCGTCGTCACCATGGGCAGCACAATCCGCACATCGGCATCGGCCCCAGCCCGCAGCATCGCCCGCAGTTGCGGCAGCAAAATCTGCTCCGGCTGGCTCAGCCCGATGCGGATACCCCGCCACCCCAGAAAGGGGTTGCTCTCTCTGGGCAGGGGAAACGACGGCAAATGCTTATCGCCCCCCACGTCCAGCGTCCGCACCGTCACCGGGCACCCCGGCAATTCTGCGGCAATAGCCTGATACAACGCCAGTTGCTCCTCTTCGTCGGGCAGCTTCGGTTGCCCCAGGAACAACAGTTCGGTCCGCAGCGACCCGATGCCCGCCGCGCCCCACTCGCGGGCGGCCTGCGCCTCAATGACCGTCCCGGCATTCGCCAGCAGCACCACGTGCTGCCCA
The DNA here is from genome assembly GCA_012032475.1 of Chloroflexaceae bacterium. Taxonomy (GTDB): domain Bacteria; phylum Chloroflexota; class Chloroflexia; order Chloroflexales; family Chloroflexaceae; genus JAAUSY01. The sequence continues at coordinate 32,736 of JAAUSY010000015.1, read as the reverse complement.
TCGCGGGTGATACTGGGAAGGTCGCGCTGGCGGTACATCGCCGCCTGGTGCTCGGCCAGTTCTGCTGCCACTACCCGCAGGTGCGCGATGGTTTCTTCCGAAGGCGCAACCACCACTTGCCCCGTGGTCCCGTCGAGCGCTAGCATCACCCCGTCGCGCAGGGTCCTGAGCGCCGCCGTGCCAAGCCCGATAACCGTTGGAATACCCAGCGACCGCGCCATAATCATCGAATGCGCCGTGGTGCCGCCTGCCGCCAGGGCCAACCCCAACAACCGCTCCCGTGGCACATCCATCCATTCTGAAAGCCCCAGGTCGTCGGCCACCACGATGGATGGACGGGTCAGGAGGTCCGCCAGGGTTTGTTCGCGCACCAGAAACCGCCGCACCTGCCCGACCACATCGCGGATATTGGCGGCATAGGCTTTGAGATAGGGATTGTCGGTATCACCAAGCGGAGACGCCTGGTGTTCCCCTGCCTCAACGATGGCATCGGGGGCCCGCCAGCCAGCCTTGCTAATCAGCGTCACCGCCCGGTCATACAACCCCGGATGATGCAACAGCGCCCGGTGTGACTCGAAGATGTGCGACTCGGCTCCCTTCCCCTCGGCCTGAAGGCGAGCTTCCGTCTCTCGCATGGCAGCATCAGTCGCCGCAATCGCCTCGTCAAGCCGCTGTATCTCAAGGTGCGCGGTGCCGGTCTCTCGGTAGCGCGACTCGGCCTGCACCAGGCGAAACCCGTGCCCGGCCACCGCCGGCTGGCGATAGCGCAGCGCCGGTCCAATCGCAATGCCCGGAGCCGCTGCTGTCCCCGTCAGGACACTTTCGGTGCTCAAATCGTTCATAACTGCCCCCTCCCCACAACATCACGCAAATCATACCACTTCCCATGCGGTGGCCGACGGAGAAACTCCAGGTAGCGATAGACCTCAGCCAGTCCCGCCACACACGCCCGATGCTCCTCTTCTGCGCCCTCGCGCTCCAGCTCAGCCGCCTGATATCGCAACACCCGCTCGCGGTGGCGGGCCTGCGCCATTTGCAACTGCCGGGCGCTCTTTCGGGCATCCTGGAGATGCTGATATTCCACGGTGGTGGGAAGCACCAGCGCCGCCAGCATCGCAACATGCTCCCTCAGCAGAGCATCCAGTTCTCCTATCCACCGGTTCTGGCTCACCAGCGGGTCCTGGTTCGGCTCCGGCTCCGGCTCCGGATGGTCGGGAGGAGTTGCAAGCGGGGGCGACCCGGCGCTCACCCACGCGCCCCAGAGCATCCGGTTTTCGGGGCGTTCCAGCAGGTGTTCAATCCCGTTCCCAAGCATCTCGCCAACCCGCGGAAAGGCGGTCAGGTCCTGGGCAATGGCGGTCTCCACCGCCGCACACGTCGAAGGGTAGCGCAGCATGAGCGCCATCAGGTAGTCTTCGTGGTCGGGCGGTGGGGGCGGAGCGCGGTAACCCCGCGCCACCAGGCGTGGGTCGGGAATGACCCCTCCCCCGGACCGCCGGGTCAACCCGGTCGGGCCGGCCCGCTCGGTCGCCCCGACCCTGGAGACCTGTTGGGTCCCCTCGCGGGGGAACCCTGGTCCCCTCCACCGGTGCCTGGACGCTCTACCCCGGCGAGGGAGACCGGGCGCTGCCAGACCGTTCCCGCGCTCGCTGGCGGCTCTCCTGCTCCATCCGCTGATGGGTTTCGTGGACCATCCCCAGGAGCAGTTCCGCCCGGACCCCCACCATCCGCTCAAGCTGCTCCACATAGATTCGCCGCTGCACGGCGTCAAGCTGCGCAACCACCGGCAACAACCGCTCCAGAGCTGTTCGGCGGTGGTGCGCATCCGAAAGGTCCAGGTCGGCAGTGTAGGCGTCCAGATAAAAATCCACCACCGGCACTGCCGCAGCGACCAGGTCACGCCAGTGCTGCGGGTCGGCCCGAATGACCTCGTCGGGGTCCCGGCCTGCAGGCAGCTTGATAATGCGCAGGGTCATATCGCGTTCCCACCGCACCAACCCCTGTGCTGTGACCACTGGCCGCACGTCGTCGCCCGGCTCCTCCCCCTCCCCCGGTTCCTGGGCGCTCTGCAACGTCTGGATACCGCGCAATGTAGCCCGCTGCCCGGCGGCGTCGGCGTCCAGCGCCAGGGAGACATGGCGCGAGAGCCGCTTGAGCAGGGCAACATGCCCCGCCGTGAGCGCGGTCCCCAGGGGAGCCACCACGTTCGGAAACCCGTGCTGGTGGGCCGTAATCACGTCTATATAGCCTTCCACCACCACCGCCGCGTCCGCTCCGCGGATCGCGTCACGGGCCTGGTGCAACCCGTAGAGCACCTGGCTCTTCTCAAAAAGCAGCGTCTGGGGCGTATTCAGATACTTGGGAAGGGTCTGGTCAAGCGCCCGCCCCCCGAACCCGACCAACTCCCCCTTGAGCGTGTGGATGGGGAACATCAGCCGGCCACGAAACCGGTCATACCACCCTCCCTGTTCGCGGCGAACGGCCAGGCCCGCTTCGGCAATTTCCTCCGGGGCAAACCCCTTGCGCTCTGTGAGATACCGCAGCAGGTTATCCCACGTCTCCAGGCTATACCCAAGCTGAAACAGCTCGACCATGGGCGTGGCGATATCTCGCCGCTCAACGTAGTCGCGCCCTGGTTGCCCACGCTGGTGCTGAAGCAGGAGGTAGTGGAAGTAGCGGGCCGCGGCCTGGTTTATCTCAAGCAGGCGGGTGCGGTGCTGGTCCTGCGCCTGCTCCTCGGTGCCACGCTCCTGGAGCACCACCCCGGCCCGCCGGGCAAGCTCCTGGAGCGCCTCCCGAAACGCTAGCCCCTGCATGCGCATCACAAAATCGAACACAGAACCGGCCGCGTGGCACCCGAAGCAATAGAAACTCTGGGTGTCCGGGTAGACCGTAAAGGCCGGGGTGCGGGTGTTCGAGTGAAACGGGCAGAAGCCCAGGTAGGCCCGCCCCGCCTTGCGCAGCGCCACATGCTCCCCAATTACCTCGACAATATCCAGGCGGGTCTTGATCTCGTCAATCACCCCCATAGACGACAACCCCTTCCCTTGTGCCGTTCCTCCTCGCACAAGCCTGCTGCGTCCCTTTGCAAGCGCAGAACCGGCGAATGAAATGAGTGGTGAAGCAAAAAGCCAGAGGCCGGGTCGCTGGCTCTGACCTCGACGCCTACATTGTATCAGAAAAAGCATGGGCGACCGGGTGGCAGGGGCATTTCAGGCGGTATGATGGTACAATAGAAATGAAAACGACCGACCATCGTCTGGTCACATAGAGGGGGACCCAGGATTAAAACGTTCTATCAGAGAGAAACAGCAAAACACCGGGCAGCGATATGTTCCGACCGACGACAAGGGAAACCGAGAGGGAACCAGTATGGTCAACTCGACACCTGTACAAACAGAAATCCTACCCGTGGAAGAGCCAGAAACCCTGGCCGAAATCACTGCCCTGCACCAGCGAATTGCCGAGCTTGAACAAATGATCGCGCACCTGATGATTGAACGCCGACGAGCGGAAGACGCCCTGCACCGAATGAACGCTGAACTGGAGCAGCGCGTCCAGGAACGCACCCTCGAACTGGCAAGAGCCAACAAAGCCCTCCAGGCTGAAATATACCAGCGCCAGGAGAAAGAGCAGGAATGGCGCGAGAGCGAACACCGATTGCAGACCCTCTTCGACAAGGTGGACGATTTCCTGTTCGTGTTCGATGTGGATGGGCATATCCTGCACTCCAACCCGGTGGTCTGGCGGCGTCTGGGATATGTTCCGGAGGCCTTGCAGAACATGCACATGCTCAACATCTACCCTCCGGACCAGCAGCACGAGGCCCTGGATGCCATCGTCGCGATGATATCCGGCCAGAGCGCCGTTTGCACCATCCCGCTGCAAACCAGCGATGGAACGCTCATTCCCGTTCAGACGCGAGTGACCCACGGAAACTGGGACAACCGCGACGTCTTCTTCAGCATCTCCCGCGACATTAGCGACCTCAAGCAAGCGCAAGAAGCCCTTGAGCAGGCCAACCAGCAGTTGAAACACTCCGTAGACGAACTGACGCAACGCAACCACGATATCACGCTCCTCAACGAAATGGGCGACAAAATTCATTTCTGCGAATCCCTGGATGATGCCTACACCATTGTCGAGCACATCGTTGCCCAACTCTTCCCCAACCAATCGGGAGCGCTCTATATGTCCCTTTCCAGAGGCGAAATGTCGCTGGTTGCCAGGTGGGGGCCTCATCCCCCAGGCCAGCGGGTCGTCACCCCCCACCATTGCCCCGTCGTCCAGGGTCATCACCTGCACCTGATTAACGATCCCCAGAGTGCTCAGCGCTGCCACCTGTGCCCCATTGACCGATCCATCTCGGCGGGGGCTGTTCCCTATGCGTGTGTTCCGCTGGTTGCCCACGGAGAAACGATGGGCGTGCTGCACCTGCGCAATGGCCCACACCTCCCTCAATCGGTGCGCGACCTCTGGGAACACCTGGCCGTCACCACAGCCCGAAAACTGGCGCTGGAACTCTCGAACTTGCACCTGCGTGAGCGCCTGCGCAATCAGGCCGTCCGAGACCCGTTGACCGGCCTGTTTAACCGCCGCTACCTGGACGAAACGCTGAAACGCGAATTGCAGCGGGCCCACCGTCACGCGCACCCGGTCGGGGTCATTATGCTCGATATTGACCACTTCAAACAGTTCAATGACACCTACGGGCACGACGGGGGGGACACCCTCCTGCGGGCCCTGGGGTCTGCGCTGCAAACCCAGACCCGTGGCGAGGATATCGTTTGCCGCTATGGGGGAGAAGAGTTTACCTTGATTCTTCCTGGAGCCACACTTGAGCAAACCTACCGACGAGCCGAGCAACTGCTCACGCTCATCAGGAATTTGCAGGTTCAGCACGACGGGCACCCCCTCCGGTCCATCACGGCTTCTCTGGGGGTTGCCATCTTCCCGGAGCACGGCGCAACCGACGAGGCAGTGGTCAAAGCCGCTGACTGTGCGCTCTATCTCGCCAAAACCAGGGGACGCGACCAGATTGTGGTTGCCGGGCTGATGGAATAGGCCGGGTGCGGAAGTGAGGTCATAACTCGTCCTCTGCCCCAAACAGCCGCAACCACTCCTCAATCTCGTGGGACTTGAGCGGATGCTCGCCATACTTGGCCTCGCGGCGCACCACGGGGTTCCTGGGCTTGATCAACTGGCGGGCAAATTCGTGCGAAGGGATGACTCGCACCTTGTGGGCACGGGCTTCTCCGGCCACCGCCCGGTCAGAGGTCACCACCTGCCAGGCGCTCTGCCGCTTGATGGAACGGATGCGCCGGATGAGTTCATCGTCCGCATCCCGCGGGGACTTCGCGAAAGAGCATTCAACCCCATAGCCATTGAGGTCATACGGGTGCCCGTAGACCCCCCGGTCGAAGACTACCACCACCCGCCGTCCCCGCTTCTGGGCCACATAGCGCCTCAGCAGCATCACCAGTTGGGCTTCATCGTCGGGCAACGCCAGGCTCAGGCCGGGCATCTGCCCGATCAGATTGTGTCCATCAACCAGGAGTGGCATGGGCCTTCGATTCTGTTTCGGAGAAGAGGGATTCGGGAAAGGGGAAGGAAAGGTGGTGCCGGGGGAGGGAATTGAACCCTCGACCTAACGATTATGAGTCGTTCGCTCTGACCCCTGAGCTACCCCGGCCAGCATCACCCTGATATAGTACCACGAGCACCCCCGACCCGTCAAGAAGCGAGAAGCCCGAACACGGGCGGGCGAGAAGAATGGCGAGACCGCTCCCAGGGACCCCACCTCATCGCCCGGTGCCCCGCACAAAAATGTTCGGCCACGCCTTGAACGTGGTCGGGAAGGTATCGCGCCGAACCAGCGTTCCGTTTTCCCAGACATCGCGGTAGACTTCGACGACCAGGCCGGGTTGGGCCCAATCGGTCTGGCGGAAGGTCCCCCTGGGGAGTTTGGGGTCGTCTACCGTGACCGACTGCGACGGGCGGGGGAGCGTTTTGATAATCCGGTGGCTCATTTCGATATGCCGATTCAGAGCGCTTCCATAGAACGAAATGAACAACTGCTGCCGGTTCAGGTCCACCCAGGTCTGAATGAGAATCCACCCCCCCGTATCGTTGATGAAGCGCAGGTCGGCGACTCCCGTATAGATAGCTGCATCCAACCCCGGCGGTTCGCCCAGTTCCTCATACCACATGATGCGAAAATCGTGCTCGTGCCGCTCTGTGACCGGCAGGCCAGCCCAGAAAGCCGCACGAAACATCGTGGTAGAAACCTGGCACAACCCGCCGCCCCATTCCTGCTGAACGCGGTGGTCCACAATAGCCGAACCCATCACAAACCCCCCGCTCGCATCCACCGGCCCCAGGTGGTTGTTGAAGGAAAATTCGGCACCGGGTGGGATAAGCAACCCGTGCAGCCGGTTGGCACCGGCCCGAATGTTCGTAATGCGGTAGGATTCTGAATGGCGGAACGAACTCACGCCGACGCTCACCGGGCCTTGCAGGTTCAACGTCGAAAGGTTCAATTCATTAACGGGCGGAGGGATCTGCACAAAGGGCAACCCCAACGTACGCGGCCCTCCGGCCAGCGCCTCATTGAGGTAGGATTGCACGAGGGTCACATCAAGCCCGCGCCCCGGCAACCCCGGCTGAAAAATCTGCACCTGCCCATCGTTCCAGTTGAGGCGAGGAAGCGTTCCCTCTCGCCGCAGCGTCTTGGCAATGGGCACCAGTTCATTACGAATCGCCACCTGATCTACCTGGATGCTGACCGTCGGGTGACCATCGGGCGTGAAGCCACGCGCCAGGCTCACCCACCGCGCAATCTCTTCCGGCGACCACTCCCACCGGCACGGGCCGCCGCACTCGCTCTCTGGCCCGGTCAGGACAATCGGGTTGGCAAGCATTGCCCGAAGCTCGTTGGCTATCGGCGCAATATCGCTATCATGCACGACAGGGGTGAGCATGCGGGTACGGACCCTCACCGGGACGGGTTGCGGGTTGAGCGCCTGCACCGCCACCGTAATATCCTGGAGCGTTTCATCCACGAGCACCTGGAGACCATCTTTTTCTGGCGTCACAATGACCTGGGTGCCATTCAGAGCGATATTCGCATTGCGGGGGCGTCGTTCAATTGCCTGCGCAACCCCAAGCAGATAGCGCTGCATCATCCGCTGGTCAACCTGTACGGTCAGGGGGCGTTCCATCCCCTGCTGCCAGACCGCCGCAATCGTGCGGAAATTGCCCACCCGCGTGTCGCGGTGCCCGACCGCGGCGGCCTCCTGAATGGCCTGGTCGAAATTGAGCGAAATGCCCAACTCCTCAGCCCTGGGATACCACACCTGGTCGCTGAAGCGCAGTTCTACGGGATGGTCCAGAAACGTCGCATAGTGCTGGTTCAGGGCGTTGCGGGCCGAGTGGGTCGAGTGGTTGCTCAGGTCCACCCCCTGGATGCGGATGTTCGGGTAAATCCGGTCCAGGTAGTCGTGCTCGCCAAACAGCAGCAGCAATATCACTGCCTCGGTGAGCAAAGCCAGCACGATGAGCAGCACCACCGGCCACCCGATGAGGTGGAAGAGCACCCGCACCAGGCAACTGCGCGGCTTGCGGGCCGGTCGTCCCTGCGCCTGGGAGCGCTCAGGGTGAGGATGGCCGGGTGCTTCCGCCCCTTCTTCCCATGGGGGGGCGGAGACCGTGGCGTTTGCGGTGGGGTTGTCTCTGACCGTGTCCGAAAGGAGGCTCATACGGATGTCTGCTCGATGGCTCTGCTTGCTCTCTCTGGATGATACCCTGGTGCTCCGACCCTGTCAAGACGACCGGATATCACTACAGGCGAAACTTCGTCGAGAGGGTGAAATACACGTCTTCGAGCCAGTGGAAGAAGGGGTTCGCCTGGGCCTGGGAGGTCAGCGCGGTCAGGCTGTTGGTTGCCAGCAACACCCCGATGATAATCAAGAGCACCCCGCTCATCATACTGGTGGTGTGGAGGTAGAGGGTCCAGGGTCCGACGCGCACCTCGAATCCCTTGCCGCGCATGAGCTTCCAGAAGCGGGAGCCGCTCCCTAACTGGCTGAAAAACGTCGCAATGAGCATGAGCGGCATCCCCAGACCCAGGGCGTAGACAAATGAGAGGATGACCCCCTGCACGATGGCGATGCCCTGCGAGGCCAGCAGCGTAAAGAGTGCCCCCAGAATGGGTCCAAGGCAGGCGGTCCAGCCGAGCGCAAAGGTCGCTCCATAGAGATACGAGCCGGCCACGCTGGCGACCGGGCGTTCCTTCATCTGCGGCCCGGCAAAGCCCTTTCCGAAGAAGCTGATGAACCCGAACAGGATGATGAGCACCCCCCCGCCAACCATCAGCGTCTCGCGATGCGACTGCACCAGGGAGCCGAGCGCCGTGAACGCTGCCCCCAGGAGGCTCAGCGTGGTCGCCAGGCCCAGGAAGAACGCCACCGACATCAGCACGATGCTTTTCTTGCTTGCCTGAAAGGTAAAGGCAAAATAGGCCGGTAGGACAGGGAGGGTGCAGGGCGAAAGAAAGCTGAGCAACCCGGCCAGAAACGCCGGGATGACCAGCATAATCGCCCGCTGCCCTCCCCCACCGGGCATCGTGGGTTGCGCTCCCTGGTCGAGGCTGAGGATGCCCACCACCAGCAGCAGAACCAACCCCACCCCGCCAGCGATGAGCCAGCGGCGGTCGGAATGCCAGCGGCGCAGCACGGGAGACTGGTGAGGTGTCTCACCCGCTGCGGATTGCTCGCTGGTGGCGGTTGGGGGAACCGGGCCGTCGGAGACTGGCGGTTCACGGCTCATAGCTGGTTGACGGTCCATCATTCCCCACCCCTGTGCTCGCCCAAAAACGCTTTCCCCGTTCGCCGCACGAGCGCAAATTCTTCATCGCTGAGGGGACGCTCGCCAAAAAAGTAGACCACGCCCGTAGGGATATCATACGTATAGCGCTGGCGCATCCATTGACCCTGCCCGCCGGCCCGCACCACGTCGATGCGCCAGGTATTGAACACGGGGTCATACTGCTCCCCGACCATCCATACCCGTTCGCCGGGCCGAAATTTGGTCGCCAGGGTCCGGTCCCGTTTCATTCGCACATCTTCTGAGTCAATATCTTGAGAGATAGTTGTCACAAAACACACTCCTCGCCCTCGAACCTCAAAACCCAAAGCTCGAACTGCGAAATGCTTTCCACAGAACGTATTATAGCACCGGTTGAGCACCCATGCTCCGGCTGGTCATAAAACCTCACCTGCGCCATATCCAATATCCAGGCACCGAACCAGATCTCGCCCCATGTTCGCCCCATGCTCGCCCCATCGTTGCGTTGCCTGAAACCCCTGCGTGTGCTATCATGCCTGCGGGTTTGCGCTCCAGCAATTAGGGAATTCTCTACTCTGGCCGATGCGAAATCTCAGGTATAGATAGCGAGAGCCGTAGGCTCCAACAGAGGAGAAAACAACGGTGAAATGGATTGTAACAGGCGGAGCAGGCTTCATTGGCTGCAATATCAGCAAGGCGCTGCTCGATGCCGGACACGAGGTGGTCGTTCTCGATAACCTGTCCCGTCGTGGGACCCAGGAAAATCTGGACTGGCTGCGTCCCCAGGGAGATATGGTCTTTGTGCAGCAGGATATCCGCGACTTCGATGGATTGCGTGCCGCCATATTGAGCCACGCCGATGCCGATGTCGTGCTGCACCTGGCGGCTCAGGTCGCTGTCACCACCTCCGTCACCAACCCGCGCGAAGATTTTGATATCAACGCGTTGGGAACGTTCAACCTGCTGGAGGCGGTGCGCCAGAGCGGGAGCAACCCGATCATCCTCTATGCCTCGACCAACAAGGTCTACGGCAAGATGGAAAACCTGGGCTTCGAACTGCGCGACGGACGCTATCAATACACCACCCTGCCAGAGGGGGTGGACGAAGCTGCCCCGCTCGATTTCTATTCGCCCTACGGTTGCTCCAAGGGAGCCGCCGACCAGTATGTGCGGGATTACGCCCGCATCTATGGAATGCGGACCGTCGTGTTTCGGCAGTCGTGCATCTATGGTATCCGCCAGTTCGGAATAGAGGACCAGGGATGGGTGGCCTGGTTCATCATCGCCGCGCTGCTGGATGGCCCGATTACCATCTATGGCGATGGGCGGCAGGTGCGCGATGTGCTCTTTATTGACGACCTAGTGCGGTGCTACCTCCAGGCGGTTGAGCACATTGACCGCACCAACGGCGAGGTCTACAACATTGGTGGCGGTCCGACCAACCAGATGTCGCTGCTCGAACTGCTGGCCCTGCTCGAAACCAGGCACGACCAACCCACCCGACCACGCTATAGCGACTGGCGGCCCGGCGACCAGCGCGTGTTCGTCGCGGATATTCGCAAGGCCGCCCAGGATTTTGGCTGGCGACCCCAGATTTCCATTGCCGCAGGGATAGATTGCCTCTGTGCGTGGGTGCGGCAGGAAGACAAACTGATACGGTCGGTGCTTTCCGACCGGCTGGACTATCCATCCAGGTAGTCCTGCATACCAGAGTGGTGCACACACCCTTATAAAAGATTCGGAACCTGCCCAAGGGAGACCGCATCACTCCTTTGTGCAGGACTACCTCCATCCATAGATGCGCGAGTGATGCGTGAGTGATGCGTGAGTTTCCCGATTGGTGAGGGCTAACGAACGAATGAAACGAATGATGCGATATGTCCTTCCGATGCTCGTGCTCGCCGGCACCATTCTGGCGCTCCTGGTCGGTGTCCGCTTCGTCCCGAAAGACTTGCACCTGGCGGCAGACGACCTGCAAGCCGACCACTTTATGCAGCATTTCTATGACCCGGAGACCAACGAGCACGGAACCTTCCGTTGGTCCGGCCCCCTGGCGGCTCTGGTGGTCAACCCTTCCTGGGACTGGCAATCGCCGGCCATCCTCCAGCTTCGGTTGGCTTCGCCGCGCCCTCCAGGAGCATCCCCATCGCTCATCCACCTGGAAAGCGGCGCATGGCACAGTGGTTCGTTCATCGTGCGAGCGGAGTGGCGGTGCTACCAGGTCCTGGTCAACATTGATGAGACCCACCAGATACGCCTGAAGGCAGCCCGGTTTACGCCTGGAGCCGGAGACCTGCGCAGCCTTGGGGTTGCCCTCAGCGATTTCCGCTTGGTTGCGCCGTCGGTTTCCGCTTGGTCGCCCCGTTTGTTCCTCAAACTTATCCCAGGAGTGCCGCTCCCGGTGCTGGCCTATGGCGTAACCTGCCTGCTGATCGGGCGCTTCACCTCACGGCGGAGGTTGCGTTCGCTCCCGAACCTGGCCCCGTACCAGACCGGCGAGATAACGCTCTATCGGAACCCTTCCTCGCCCCTTCTTCATGAGAAGATGAAGGGATCGGGTTGGATTGGTTGGCTCGACCGGCTCAAGAGGGGAGCGCTTTTCTCGGCAGCCGAGTGGGGAGGATTGGCCGTTGCCGGTGGGGTGCTGCTGTTTCTCACCGTGGTGGTGGCTTCTCCAGGCACCCTGTGGCTCAGCGTCCTGGCCGGGGCCTATCTCTTGCTGGCGGTGGCCGCGCTGGTCCTGGTGTGGCATACCTCTTTCAAGTGGATGCTGCTCCATGCGATGGTCGGGGGCATCGGGAGCATCGGATTTGCCTGGGTCTGGAGCCAGTGGGTCGGTGCTCCGTTTCCCCTTCCGGGGGGCTATGCTAGTGTGGCTCTGGGCGTGGTTGGCGTTTCGTGGGGGGTTGCGGCCATGCTCCGCTGGCGGTACGGCGTCTCCTTTGTGTTGCTCCTGCGCCGCGATAGGTGGACCTTTGCGCCACTCATCGTGGTACTGATACTCCACGGGGTTTTGCTCCTCTTCCCCGCGCTGGCCTTCCAGACGATGCCGGTGTGGCTCTTTTTCCTGGGGTTGAGCCTGGCATGGGCGGGGTGGTGGGGCTTCCTGGTCCATCGCAGAGCGTTGGAAGGGCCGTTCATCCGCCGCTTTGAATACGTTGCAGTTCCCATGCTCGTGAGCCTGGCGCTGGCCTACGCCGCCTATCACGCGGACATCCGCTCGAACGGGTATAACCAGGCCGTGCTGGTGCTGGTGGCCGGGGCGGTGGTGGCCCTCAAGGCGTGGCAGGCTGCGGAACTAGTAGGCGAGAGTGAGCCGGAGCGTTCGCGGGGGATGCTCTCGGAACGGGGAGGATTGGTGCTGGCGGCAGTGCTGGCGGGAGCTTCGGTCGTCCTGGTCGCGGCTATCTCCGTGGCGCGGCACCTGAACTTCCAAACAGCCTTCTATGACCTGGGGGTGTTCGAAGAAGCCATCTACTGCGTCTCCTTCGGAGACTGGCCCCGCCTGAGAGAACACATGGCCCAGTTCTGCATGCATGTGTCGCCCATTCTTTTGCTGACCGTGCCCTTCTACCTGCTGGCCGGGCAGGAACCGTGGGTTCTGCTGGTCATCCAGGCCATTGCGATGGCCGGGGGAAGTGTGCTGGTCTACCTGCTGGGCCGGCACGAAACCGGGCACACCGCTTTTGGCCTGGCGGTGGCCGCGGCCTATGTCCTGCTGCCCCCCTTCCACTGGGTCTGTCAATTGGATTTCCACGAAGTCGCCTTTGTGCCTCCCCTCGTTATTGGAAGTATCTATGCCCTGCGGACTAGACGACTCACTGGCTACTGGATCGGGATGGTGCTACTGCTGCTGGTGAAGGAAGAGCTTGCCTTGACGGTGGTGGCAGTTGGAGGGTATGTGCTTCTCTGGACACGCTATCGGGTCACCGGCCTCGTCACGATTGCCGCGGGAATGCTCTGGTTTCTGGTGGCAATGAAGGTGATAATTCCAAACATGTACCTCTACCACTCCGCAGGTAACCCCTACCTCGCCGGCCACTATTCGGAGCTTGGCGGGTCGCTGGAGGCTATCGTACACACTCTGGTGGCCCACCCACAGCGGGTTTTCGAGGTCGTGGCAATCCAGAAAAAGTTTGAAAACCTGGTCTACCTGTTTTTGCCCGTGGGCTGGCTGGTACTGGCGGCGGGGCCGGTAGTCGTGGGGGCGGGGCCGGCCTTTGCGATGTTGTTTCTGGCAAACCCTGAGTCTGCGGTTTCTCAACTGACCGGGTTTCAGTATGGCGCAACGCTGCTGCCATGGATTATGATCGGAGTGATTTTCGGGGTGGCTCGTGTGCTGCCGGTGCTGTCGCCATCGTACCGCCACCGGTGGCTGACTGCGGTGGCCGCTTTTATCCTGGGGTGTGCCCTGGTGAGCAGCTATCTCTTTGCTCCGCTTCCCTGGGGACGGCAGAGAGACTGGACGATGCTCCAGGTCAACTATGAGCGATTACACGCCTTCAACCAGGTGATCGCCGCAGTTCCGCCGCATTCCTATCTCCTGATCAGCCCACACATCGGGGCGCATGTCAGTGGGCAATATGAGGTTACGATGAGCTTCGGGGAACGCCTGATGCTCCGGGTGCCGGAGCCGGAGCATATTCCCCCGCAGGTCACCCACATCGTGCTGGATATTCACGACACCGAAAGGCCCGGCCTTGTGGCGCTGCTCACTCCTGACAGCCCGTTCGGGGTGCTGGCCTGGGAGGGGGATTTTGCTGCGCTGGAGCGCGGCTATTCAACGCGCCACAATGGGATGTTCGCTGACTATCTTGAGTCGTTGCCAGAATGAACCCCGCCCCCCTCAGATTTCGACGGCTTGATGCGCTGGCCTGGCTCTGGACGGCGCTGGTGCTGGTCGGGTTGATAGGGTTCTACCACGCCCGGAACTTCGATGACCCCTACATCACCTACCGCTACGCGGCCAACCTTGCCCATGGCGCTGGCTTCGTCTACAACGAGGGAGAACGCGTCCTGAGCACGACAACCCCGCTCTATGCGCTGGTTCTAGCGCTGGTCGCCAAGGCCGGGGTGGATATCCCTCTGGCCGGCAATGTGCTTGGCTGCATCAGCCTGGCGCTGGGGGGGTTGGCCTTCTGGTACCTGGGGAAGGTCTGGCGCACCCCGCTTGCCGGAGGGGTCGGGTTGCTCCTCCTGCCGACCTCGCACCTCCTCATGAGCACACTTGGCGGCGAAATGCCGCTGGTCATTGCGCTGGTGCTCTTCGGGTTTCTGGCCTGTGCTCACCAGCGCATCGTCTGGGCCGCGTTCTTGCTGGCGCTCGCCACGCTCACCCGCGCCGACGGGGTCCTGGCCGCCGGGAGCGCGGGGGTCTCCCTGCTGCTCACCGCTCTGACCTCCCCGGCTCCCTGGGGGCGGCTCTGGCGCACCGCCGGGGCCTATGGGGTGCTCTATGCGCTCTTCATTGCCCCCTGGTTTCTCTTTTCCTGGGGCTATTTTGGCTCCCCGCTGCCTGGCACCCTGGCGGCCAAGCAGTATCAGGGATGATGAGCGACGCCACCAGTTTTTTCGAAGGCTTTCTGCGCTATGGCCTGGACTACTGGCAAGTCTCGTGGTTCCGTTTCCAACTGGTCGTGGCGGGTGCCGGGGTGTTCTTGCTGCTGGTGCGCCGGCCTTCCTGGTTGCTCGTGCTGAGCTGGAGCCTGCTCTACCTGGCTGCCTATGCGTGGCTTGGTGTCCCCAACTATTTCTGGTATTACGGCCCGGTGGTGGCGGGGCTGATCGTGCTCGTTTCGGTGGGAGTCGAGTGGGCCGGGCGGGTGGTGAGCCGCGGGGTCCGCGGCGGGTGGCGGAATGCCGTGGCGGGGTCGCTCATGCTTCTCGTGTTTTTTCCCCATGCCTACCTGTTTCTGGCGCTGAAGGACATGAACGATACGCGCCTGGGTATCTACCGCGAGGTGGGGGAGTGGCTGCACACCCACACCCCGCCGGACGCCAGCGTGGGCACGCTGGAGGTGGGCATCATCGGCTACTATGCGCAGCGGCGGATGATAGACTTTGCTGGGCTAATCCAGCCGGAGGTGGCCCGCCACCTGCCTGGCACCCGAACGTATGACGACTCCACGCTCTGGGCGTTTCGGCAGTTTCGCCCGGACTACCTGGTGCTCCACCACGGCCCCCCCGCCGGCCTCGCAAACGATGCCGCCTTTCAATCCCGGTGCCGGGAGGTGCGGACCTTCGCGGATGAACGCTATGACCATCCGCTGGTAGTGGTTGCCTGTGGCGGTAGTAGGGGTGGCCTGGAGCATCAGGGAGCGCCATGAGCGATGCGTCTCGGATTTCCTGGTCCTTCGCCGTATTCATGGTTCTGGTCGGCGGGGCCTGGTTGGTGGGCCTGGCGGGAATCCCGCGGGTCCGGGGGCTGCGGGAACTTCCCGATGTGGCCTCCCCTGCCTCCTCCGGGCTGCCCGAATCCCCTGCTTCTGCCAGTTCTTGCGCACCGGCCCTTGCCCATGCGATGACCGAGACGACCATGGTGCATCTTCCGTTCGTCCTGAACTCATCGCCCGACTCTTTTTCTCAGAATACGCCCATCTGGAGCCACGCGGAGATGACCGCCACACACGAAGTGACGCTGTTTCGGCGGGGGTTTTCGCTCGATAGCCCGATGGCGGGGGTCACCCTGGCAATCTTTGCTGATACTCGCTACGAAGTCTGGATAGATGGGGTCTGGGTCGGGCGCGGCCCGGCCCGTTTTTCGCAGCACACCCGTGAATATGACCGCTATGCCCTGGGCACGCTTCAGCCCGGCCCGCACCTGGTGGCGGTCCTGGTGCAGTGGGCCCCGAATTTCCGCCGCTCCGAGTCCGTTGCGCCCGCTTTGCAAGCCCATATCGAGGGAACTACCCGTCGGGGTGAGCACCTGGTCTTCGAGCGCACTGGCCCCCACTGGAAGGCGCTTTTATCAACGGCGTGGCAGCAGGATGGGGCGCTGGTCCATGCCTGGGGATTGATTGGACCGACGGAGTTGCTCGATTTGCGCCTGCTTCCGCGCACCTGGATGATGCCCTCGTTTGTGGATGCGTCTTGGCCGGCGGCGGTGCCTGGCGCTGCCTCTGCTGCGGCCTATCAACCACGCTCAATCCCCTTCCTCGTCAATGTGCCAATGACCGTGAATGTCTGGGATATCGGGCGGTTGGCACCGGGCCAGCAGGTGGGCGAACTGCTGACGACTACCTCGCCCGACCATCCCACGGCTTTCGAGGTTGTTCAGCCCGTCACTATCACGATTGAGACTATCCGGTCGCTGGACGTCGGGGTGGCCCGGTTGCCGGGTTCCGAAGGTGCGGCGGAAACGCTTCCCGTTCCTGGGGTGTATCTTGACGACGAAGCCCTCGCGCCGGACCCGGCCTCAACCCCGAACCCGGACCAGGGGACAAACGGGGGCACGACCCGGCACCCCGATGTGCTGCGCTTCTCCAGGCACGTTCTGCCCGGTGTTCACCATCTTTCGCTGACGGGTCAACTCGCTCAGGTCTGGCCGGTCAGTGTCTCCTCGCAGCAAACGCAATCGTTGAATCTACCGCTTCAGCAGGGGAATCACGCCGGTCGGCGTCTCTTGCTGGCGGAGCCGGTCCGTCAGCCGGAGGCGGTTGCCATTTCTCGGAAGAACGGGCTGGACCTGACGTTCACCTCCCTCCCGTCCTATGCGGTGCTGGACCTTGGCCGGGTGGTGCATGGGCGGCTGGTTGCGGAGGTGAGCGGCCCGTCGGGTACCATCGTGGATATCGGGTGGGATGAGCGGTTGTGGCAGGGCAAGCGCCCGCTCCCCTTCCCTGGATCGCTCCACCAGGAGTGGAACCAGACCGACTCGTGGGTTCTGGATGGGACGATACGCCCCATTTCGACGCTCGACACCCGCGCCGGACGGTACATCCTCGTGGCAGTTTGGGGAGCGGCGCAATCCGCGGTCCATTTGCAGCACATCCAGGTCTATGAGGAACGCTACCTGGACGAGCAGCGGGGGGAGTTTCATTCCTCCAGTGAGCGACTGAACCAGATATGGCAGGTGGGGGTCGAGACGCTCTACCCGAACATGACCGACGCCTACGCCGACCCCTGGCGTGAGCGGGGGCAGTGGTGGGGGGATGCTTTTGCGGTTGACCATGTGAACCAGGTGGTTTCTGGGGATGCTTGCCTGCTGCGGCGGGGGTTGTGGTTCATGGCAGAGGCGTTTGACCAGGGCCAACCCACGGCGCTCGCGCCCAACGGGGGAAAGACGCTCTTGCTGGATTATGGGATGCTCTGGGTGTTGAGCCTGGATGACTACTGGCGGCTGACGGCCGACGCTGCGTTTCTTTCGCAGGTCTATCCGGCTCTGGTTGATTTGCTTGCCTACCTGGAGACCTATGAGAACGCAACGACCCATCTGCTGGATATTCCAGTGAAGCACTGGAGCGGGCGGGATCAGATTGTCCTGATAGACTGGGCGGCCTCGACGAGTTGGTATGGGCAGTCTACCGCGCTCAATGCCCTCTACTATGCGACGCTCCTGAAAGCTGCCGACCTTGCCGAACACACCGGCGACGCGTCGCACGCCCGGACCTGGCGTCGGAAGGCCGGCCTGGTCCGCGACCAGATCAACCTTCAACTGTATCGCCCGGAGCAGGGGAGGTATGTTGCCACTATCGTGAATGGGACGGCCTATGCTCCGACCCCGCAGGCCCAGGCGTGGACCCTGGCCTACGGCCTGGTTCCGGAGGGTGAGCAGCAGCGCGTGGCCGATGCGCTCCTGGAACTACTCTCGCCCGACCCGTCCGCCCCCAATGTGGAAATTTATGGGATGTACTGGGTGCTGGAGGCGCTGGGACAGGCACAGCGCCTTCCCGACGCGCTGGAGGTCATCGAGCGCTACTACGGGTATTTGCTGGACCGCGGAGCCACGACCTGGTGGGAGGGGTTTACCGCAGACCGCCATTACTGGGCAGCGCTCTCACACGGGTGGGGCGGCGCTCCCACCTGGTTCCTGACAACCTGGGTTCTGGGTGCCCGTCGGACGGTCCCGATACCTGGCAGGTCCGGCCTGGCCCGCACGAACTCGCCGAGGTTCGCGGCACGCTGCCGCTCCAGAGCGGCGACCTTCAGGTGGCGTGGTCCTACGACGGCGAAACGGAGATGCGGTTAGTGCTCGATGCGCCGGCTGGCACCGGGGGGGAGGTGGTGCTCCCCCCGATGACCTCCGGACGCATTCGTCTGAATGGGACCGTGGTGTGGGAGCATGGGTCGGCCCAGACTGACCAGGTGGTCACCCGCCCGGATGGGCTATACCTGTTTCTGGGAAGTGGTCAGATAACGCTGGAGGTGTGGTCGTCGCTGCCAGAACTGGAGGCGGAGCAGGAAGGAGGCGGATAACGCGTTCCCGCAGGCTGCGAGGGTTCACGATGGCGGGCGGCTTCCTGGTGCTGGTGCTCCTGGTGGTGCTCATGCCGAGGGTAGCGTGGCAGCAAGATCCCTATGCGCTGCTCCCCTGCTACGACCCCTGGTCTCCCCCGGACCCGGACACCCGCGTGAAGGACCACACCCTGTTTGCCTATCAGGATGCTTTCTACCTGGTGACGATGGTCGAGACGACGAAGCCGGGTGGGCAGGGTGGGCAGAACGAATCGGACGAGCGCGACAGCAAGATGCTGGCCGGTGCCCGGACGGAAGATTTCTGCACCTGGGAATATCTGGGGGTCGTGTTATCTTTGGGAGATACGGGTGAGGCCGATGAGGCCGCGCTCTGGGCCCCGTATGTGGTGCAGGAGAGCGAGACCACGTATCTGTTTTACACTGGCGTCAACCGCCATCTTTCTCAGAGCATTATGCTGGCGACCAGCACGGACCCCGGCGACCCCCAGAACTGGGTCCGGCGGGGGGTGGTGTTTCGCCCCCACCACGATGGCATGATCTATGCCGGGACTGAAAGCTGGTCGGATGCCCGCGACCCGATGGTCCTGTCCTACCAGGGCAGATATTACCTGTATTATACGGGTCGGGATGTTGATGGGGGTATCGTCGGAGTTGCGATGGCCGAAACGCTGGATGGCCCATGGCAAGACCTGGGGGCGGTGCTGCGTACCCCCCACGATATCATGCCCGAATCACCGTTCGTCGTGGAGGCGCACGGGTTTTTCTATCTCTTCTACAACGCTGCCCATATCGGAGAACGGTGGCAGTGGGGGCCTTCTCCCTTTGGGCCATGGCAGCCGCCACCCACTGAAGAGGAGACCGGGTGGGCCTATGATTTCTTGTTCACAGGGGTGACGTGGCTGGCTTCATATGTGATTGGCGATGGTCAGCGCATTGGCTTTGCTCCTGTTTCCTGGGATACCTCCTGCACGCCTCCTCGTCCCCTTGCGCCGCAGGAGGTTGCTCAGAAAGTCTTTTTGCCGATGATTGTTCGGGAATGACTTTCTAGAGTTTATGTCTAATGAGCACGGAACCGCCTCTCTTCTCTATGAGGTTGACGGTCGTTGCGCGGTAATGCCGTAGAAAGCGCTGCCTGGGACCAGTCGCGTTGCCCGAACCTCCGAAAAGCCGCACGCCTGTATCTGCTGCTGCAAACTATCCAGGTCGGGAAGCGGCGTACACCCTATCATCGAACTGGTTGCCATGTTCAGGTTGGCCGAGACGACATCAGTCCCCCGGCTCTGCACATTTGATACCATTGCCAGCACCCCACCGGACCCAAGCATCTCCCGCAGGGTATGAAACAGGGAGGTCCGTTCTTCTGGGGAGAAGTAGTAGATGATGTTGGAGAGGTTGATAACATCGAATGGCCTTTGAAGGTCGGGTGGAGGATGCCGAATATCTCCCGCAATGATGGTGAAATGTTCGCTGAGACCCCATTGAGCAAGATTGTCTCTGGCCTGCTGCACCACCGTGGCATCCATATCTATGCCGATACCAGAAACGTGGGGGTTTGCAGTTCGTGCGGTTCGCAGGTAGATGCCGGACCCGCAGCCAACATCGAGCAACCACAGTTTTCCCTTGCCCGCCACGGTATCCCGAACAAATCCCTGGACAAATGGCTCGGTAATTTTGCCAATCCGTGCGACAATATCCCCGATTTCCTCAAGGTACGGCCCGGAAGGCGCACCACGCAGACGTTCGGGGGCGTGCTGATAGACCGAGCAGTAATAGGTTGTGCTGGCCTGAACGATAGCAGCAAGGATGTCGCCATCGCGCCCCACCAGGGAGAGCGACCGCTTCCCGATGATGCGGTAGTGACTATGCTGGCAAGCAAGTTCTTTGAGCGCACACCCGACATCGAGCAACGCGTCGAGAATTTCGGGACGTTGGACCTCCAACTGGTGAATCAGTTCCTCCCGCGACCTGGGGGTCCTGAGCGCCTCAAGCAAGCCGCTTTCGATAGCAGCATACAAAAAGTGCATCCGTATGGCAACCTGCATATCGCTGGTGATGCGGTTCAGGCTCAAGAGATTGTGCGTCCTGGCAAATGTGATGATATCGCTGAGTTTCATATGGGTAATGACCTTCTCCCTTCAGGGTGGGACAGGAGACATCCGGGTCTGTCTTTCAGGTCCAGGCCAGTCAGGCTTTGTCGTTGCTCAGCCTGACTGGCCTGTTCACCGCTATTATACCTCTTTTCGATGCGGGCAGTGTCCTGGCACCCCTCCCCTGCACCGCCGAGCAACACCCATTTTCCTGGTATGCTTCCGATAGCGTATCGGTATGAGTTGTGGTACAATAGCACCGCACTTTTCGAGAAGATGACCGGCAAGGTCTGGAGCCGGGACGGATAGTTCGTAAAGAAACCGGGGCACAGAGGGGTGAGAACCAACGCCGTTTTCTTTGAAACCAGCACGCTTACGATTATCAATGAGGATGTCCTGACCACACGGGCCATTCCGGATACTACGATAGACCTCATTGTTACCTCCCCTCCCTACAACGTTGACATCCCATACGCGTCTCACCACGACGAACTGAGCTACGCGGCTTACCTGGAGTTTAGCGAAGCGTGGCTGCGGCGGTGCCTGGCTTTTCTCAAGGATGATGGCCGGCTGTGTCTCAATATTCCACTTGACAAGAACAAGGGTGGGCAACAGAGCGTTGGGGCCGACCTGACAACGATAGCGAGGCACGTTGGCTACCAGTATCACGCGACGATTGTCTGGAACGAGAGCAACATCTCGCGGCGGACGGCGTGGGGGTCGTGGATGAGTGCCTCCGCGCCCTATGTGATTGCGCCGGTCGAATTGATTGTGGTGCTGTATAAGAAGCACTGGAAGAAGACCAGCGGCAGCCGGCAATCGGATATCCAGCGGCAAGAGTTTCTCGATTGGACCAACGGGGTGTGGAGCTTTTCGGGCGAGAGCAAGAAGCGCATCGGGCACCCGGCCCCCTTCCCCGTGGAGCTTCCCACGCGCTGTATCAAGCTGTTCAGTTTCGTGGGCGATACCGTGCTGGACCCGTTTCTGGGGAGCGGGAGCACGCTGGTCGCGGCGGCTCGTAACAACCGGCGAGGTATCGGCATCGAAATAGACAGTGGGTATTGCGAACTGGCGCGGCGGCGGTTGGAGCACGAGGCTGCGGGCAATGGGGTGGAGACGGAACTCGTTCTGGACCTGGAATCTCCAAGGTAACGCGAAAAAAGCTGGTTTTGGAATGGGCGAGAGGGTGGGAAAGCGACAGAGCACGGTCCGTCGTATTCGTATTGAACATGGAACCGATGGAACCGGTTGAAGAGACGTAATCACTAGCAGCGGGTATCACCATATGCCACGATTAACGGAACATATCATCATGCGGCACCGGGACATCCCGGACATCGCAGATTTCGAGGTCTACCGGAAGCACGGGGGGTACGAACCCTTCCGCATGGCGCTGAAGGAAAAAACACCGGCGGAGATTGTGCAGATTGTGCGGGAATCGGGGTTGCGTGGACGCGGGGGCGCCGGCTTCCCCACCGGGGTCAAGTGGAGCTTCCTGCCCAGGGGGGTCTACCCGCGCTACCTCCTCTGCAACTGCGATGAGAGCGAGCCAGCCACCTTCAACAACCACGAGGTGATAGACGAAAACCCGCACCAGTTGATTGAAGGGGTGGCGCTGTCGGCCTATGCCACCGAGAGCACCACCGCCTATATCTACATGCGCGGCGAGTTTGCGGCAGCGGCCCGAACGCTGGAATATGCCATTGCCCAGGCGTATGCCGCGGGGTTCCTGGGCAAGAATATCCTGGGCACCGGCGTTGATATTGACCTGTACGTGCATCGCGGAGCGGGAGCCTATATCTGCGGCGAGGAAACCGCCCTGATGGACTCGCTGGAGGGGAAGATCGGGCAACCGCGGCTCCGCCCCCCCTTCCCGGCGGTGGCCGGGCTGTATCAGCAACCCACGATTATTAACAACGTCGAGACGCTGGCAAACGTGCCGCTCATCGTCAAGAACGGAGCCGACTGGTATCGGAGCTATGGCACGGAAAAGAGCGCCGGTACCAAGGTCTTCTCGCTGTGCGGGCAGGTGAACCGGCCCGGCAACTACGAACTGCCCTTCGGGGTGCCCTGCGCGAACTCATCTACGACCCCGAATATGGCGGGGGCATGCGTGACGACCGCCCGGTTAAGATTATCGTGCCCGGTGGGGCTTCGGCTCCCTGGCTCACCGCCGAGCACCTGGATATCCGCCTGGACTACGAGTCGCTGGCCGCCGCCGGGACGATGCTTGGCTCCGGCGCAGTGATGGTGCTCAACGACACCGTGAGTGCGCCCCACCTTGCCTACAAGATGGATGAATTTTTCAAGCACGAGAGCTGTGGCAAATGCACTCCCTGCCGCGAGGGGACCTACTGGCTGGTTAAGGTGCTCCACCGCATGGTCGAAGAAGGGGACGCTCGTGCGGGCGATATCGAAACGCTCCACGCCATCTATCAGCAGATGGCGGGCAACTGCTTTTGTCTGCTTGGTGAAAGTGCCGTGATGCCAATCAAGAGCGCCTTGAACCTGTTCCCGGAAGAGTTTGAAGCCCTGGTGCATGAGAAAGATAAACGGTATGGCTGAGGATATTACACTAATCATTGATGGGGTCAAGTTGACAGTGCCAGAGGGCACCAATGTGGTTGATGCCGCCCGGACGGTGGGCATTGAGATTCCGGTCTTTTGCTACCACCCCCGCTTGCGGTCGGTTGGGATGTGCCGCATGTGCATGGTGGCGGTGGGTATCCCCCGCATAGACCGGGACACCGGGCAGTGTTTGCTGGAAAACAACCGACCGGTCATCTCGATGTTTCCCCGGCTCCAGACCGCCTGCACCACGCTGGTGAGTCCGGGGATGGTCGTTATGACCAGCACCGATGAGGTCAAACGAGCGCAGCGGGGGATACTGGAGTTCCTGCTCACGTCGCACCCGTTGGACTGCCCGGTGTGCGACAAGGGCGGCGAGTGTCCGCTCCAGAATTTGACGATGGGGTGGGGGCCGGGCACCAGCCGGTTCGAATATCACAACAAGATGCACTTTGAGAAGCCCGTCCCGCTTGGCGATCTGATTCTGCTCGACCGCGAGCGGTGCATCCTGTGTGGGCGCTGTGTGCGCTTTCAGGATGAGCTTGCCGACGACCCGGTGCTTGGGTTTGACCTGCGCGGGCGTGACTGGCATATCATCAGCAAGAGTGACCCGCCGTTCGACAGCAAGTTCAGCGGCAATACGACCGATATCTGCCCAGTGGGGGCCCTGACTACGACTGACTTTCGCTTCCGCTCCAGGGTGTGGGAACTGCGCTCGGTGCCGTCGCTCTGCATCCACTGCCCGGTCGGGTGCAACGTGAACCTGGACATGCGCCACCGCGAGGTGATGCGGGTGATGCCGCGGGAGAACCTGGCGGTGAACGATATCTGGATATGCGACAAAGGCCGCTTTGGGCAGCACTTTGTGGAAAGCAGCGAGCGTCTGACGACCCCGCTCATGCGGCGCGGCGACCAGTTGGTTCAGGTGTCGTGGGAGCAGGCATTTGAGACGATAGCCGAGCGGTTTGTTGCCATTCAGCGCAAGCACGGCGGAACGGCGCTGGCGGGAATTGCCGGTGAGCGGTTATCCAACGAGGACCTGTACCTGTTCCAGCGATTGTTCCGGGAGGTGTTTGGCAGCAACAATCTGGACCACCGCATCGGAACGCCCGGAGACCTGCCCGACGATGATATCGGGGTGATGCTAGGGGTCGGGAGCGGTACGAGCCTGGTCACTCTGGGCAAGGGCACCACGGTGCTGGTGATTGGAGCCAACCCGGAAGAAGAAGCGCCGGTCTATCTGTTGCACCTGCACCAGATGGTGAAGCACGGCGGCGAACTGGTGGTGGCGAACGTGCGCCCCACGAAGCTCGACCATTCGGCAACGCTCAGTCTGCGCTACCGGCCTGGTACGGCTACCCAGCTCGTTCGTGGTCTGCTTCGGGTGGTGCTGGAAGAAGCCGGGACGAAACACCTGAGCCAGAAGACCACCGGCCTTGCCGAGTTGCGGGCCGCCTTGAACCATCCGATGGCTTCGGTGGTCAGCGCCACCGGGGTGAGCGAGGACGATATCCGCGCAGCGGCTCATACGTTTCTCCAGGCTGAAAACGCGGTCATCATCTATGGGGCGGAGGCAATGGCCGAAGGAACAGCGCTCTCGCAAGACCTGGGGAGCCTGGCCCTGATAGCAGGCAAAACTGGGAAGGCCAACAACGGCCTGCTGGCGCTGCTTCCCTGGGGCAACTCGCGGGGCGTGCTCGATATGGGCGTCCGCCCGGACCGCGGCCCCGGCTATGCTCCGCTTGCGTCTGCGGCAAAGGAGCGGGAGGGAGCAGGAGGGAGAAAGGCGGCTGAAGGCGCAGTGCAGCGCGGGTTGAGCGCCCGCGAGATGTGGAACGGCGTGGTCGAGGGCCGTATTCGCGGAATGTACCTGATGGGGATAGACCCGGCTTCCGCCTATCCGGCCACCCGAACCGCCCTGGAGAAGGTGGACTTCCTGGTGGTGCAGGATATGTTTCTGACGCCGACGGCCCAGATGGCCGACGTGGTGCTGCCCGCGGCGGCATTTGCCGAGCGCGAGGGCACCTATACCAACGCGGAGCGGCGGGTTCAGCGGGTGCGTCCGGCGCGTCCGGCGCCGGGGGACTGCCGACCGGACTGGGCGATGGTCCAGGGGATTGCCGAAGCGGTGCTGGCACTGTTGAAAGGCACTGATGAGGAACAGGGAACAGCGAAAGAGCCGCGCAAGAAGCTCAAAGGAAAGAAACGCGAAGCGCCCGGCGGAGCCGAAACCGCCACGGAATCCCCCGGTCCGTCCTGGGGTTATCTGACAGCCAGCGAGGTTGCCAGCGAGATTGCCGAGCGCGTGCCGGGCTACCAGGGAATCGCCTATACCCGGCTTGCCAATGCTGCGAGCCGGGGGGGGTGGGGCCGCCAACCCAACGAGTCCTTTTACTATGGCGGCACTTGCTACCGGAACTCCGAAGGAGTGGGTATCCAGTATCCCGCACCTGCTGAACTATCGGGGGCCGGGTTTTCGCTCAAGCCGCGGGAGGTGGAGACGACATCGGCTTCGGGTGGCGATACGCGCTATCCCTTCCTGGTCGTGACCCAACGGTTGCTCTACGATGGTGACCCGTTCTTGCGGGATTCGCAGCTTCTCGCACATGTTCCTGCGCCCTACGTCGCTATCAATCCGTCGGATGCCCGGAGCCTGGGGGTGCAGGCGGGCGACCGCGTGCGGGTAGCGTCGGTGGCCGGGGTGCTTGAACTGGCGGCGCGAGTGAGCGATGAGGTGCCAGCGGGGTGTGTGCTCATCCCATCCAACCTGCCGGGTGCGCCGCTCTCGATGGTCCAGACGGGGCTTCAGACCCGCGTTGCGGTGAGCAAGGTGGGGGGGCGTAGGGAATGAGCAGGAGATCAGTGTGGAAGACAGGAATATCGGGTGAACTGACGGCTCTGACAGCTCTATCGGCTCTATTCAGGGGGACGCATGCATATCGTGATCATCTTTCTTCAGGTTCTTATCACCATCCTGGCCGTATCCACCGGCTTTGCCTATCTGACGTTGTTCGAACGGCGCATGCTGGCGCGGTTCCAGAATCGCGTCGGGCCAAACCGCGCCGGGCCGTGGGGGATCTTCCAGCCGCTTGCCGATGCGGTCAAGCTCTTCTTCAAGGAGGATATCATCCCTTCGGCTGCCGATAAGGGAGTCTATCTGCTGGCTCCGGCCCTGGCCGTTATCCCGGCGCTTATCATCTGGGCAGTGATTCCCATGGGGTGCTGGAACATTGCCGGGGACTATCAGGCGTGTTTTGCCGCGCCCGGCGCAGATGGGGCAGGATTCTACAACATCCTGCAAATTGCCGATGTGAACATTGGCGTGCTCTACCTTATGGCAGTCACCTCTATCGGGGTCTATGGGATTACCCTGGCGGGGTGGGCCAGCAACAGTAAGTATTCCATGCTCGGCGGCATTCGCTCGGCCGCCCAGTTAATTTCCTATGAACTGGCGCTCGGTACGGCCATCCTGGGAGCGGTGATGATGGCCGATACCCTGAGCACCAGGGAGATGGTTTTCCGACAGGCGGGGCTGTGGTTCGCGGTTCCCCAATTCCTGGCCTTTGTGGTCTTCCTCATCAGCGCAACGGCGGAGCTGGTCCGCACGCCCTTCGACCTGGTCGAAGCCGAGCAGGAATTGACCTGTGGCTACAATACCGAATACGGCTCGATGAAGTTTGCGCTGTTCTTTATGTCTGAATACGTCAAGATGATTGCGCTCAGTGCTATCGGCGTGACCCTGTTCCTGGGTGGGTGGCACTTCCCCGGCCTCAAGCTGCTGGGCGAAGTGGTGAGCGGGGCCGCGGGGGCGGGTGTTGCGACGGTCGTGGTTGGTATCGTTTCGCTCCTGTCGTTCCTGCTGAAAGTACTGGTGCTGTTGTTCTTGCTCGTCTGGCTGCGGGCTTCGTGGCCGCGGGTGCGCTACGATATGCTGATGAGCATCGGGTGGAAATGGCTGCTGCCCCTGGCCTTCATCAATGTGGTGGTCACGGCTGTGGTGGTCGGGCTTGCGCCGGAGATGAACCCCCTGGTGCAGGGGATCATCCTTCTGATTATCGGCGTGGCGGTTCTGTGGGGCGCGACGTTCCTGAGCGAGAAGCAGCGGTCGAACCTGAAGGTGGCGGCAAAGGCAGCAGTGGCCCCAACTGGGGGCCGCCAGTAAACCAACCGACATGGACCTGATGAAAAGGAAGGGGGCCCAAAAATGGAAAAGAGCGGCAGCGATGAACGGACGTGGGGGATGCTCTGTCATATAACGGCGCTCGCGGGATACTTCATTCCCTTTGGGAATATCCTGGGACCGCTGATTGTCTGGCTCGTCAAGAAGGATGAATCGGCGTTTGTTGATGACCAGGGCAAGGAATCGCTGAATTTTCAGCTCAGCGCGACGATCTATATCATCGTTGCCGCCGTTCTTTGCCTGGTTCTCATTGGTATTCCTATCCTGATCGGGTTGCTCATTTTTCACCTGGTGGTGATTATCATTGCAACGGTCCGCTCCAGTGAAGGGGAGCGCTATCGCTACCCGCTCACGATACGGTTTTTCCAGAGCTAAGGAATAAGGAATGAAGGAAGGGTAAACAGGGTAAGGGGGAAATGCGATGATTAGTGAACTTTTGAAGGGACTCCAGACGACCGGGCGCTACCTCTTCCGCCAGCCGGTCACGGTGCAGTATCCGGAGGTGAAACGGCCTGTTCGGGAGCGTTTCCGCGGTCGCCACGAACTCAAGCGTTTTGCCAATGGCCTGGAGCGCTGCATCGGGTGTTCACTGTGCGCGGCGGCCTGCCCCGCCGATGCCATCCTGGTGGTGCCGGCCGAAAACGACCCCGAACATCCAACGTCGCCGGGCGAGCGCTACGCGAAAATCTACGAAATCAATATGCTACGGTGTATCTTCTGCGGCTACTGCGAAGATGCCTGCCCGACGAACGCGATTGTGCTGGAACACCAGTATGAGCTTTCGTTCTACAGCCGGTGGGACGCGGTCTATCCGAAGGAACGGCTGATTGTTCCCCCGGACCAGGGGTACGGCGAGGTGCCACCGGTGCTGAAGGAACTCGGCAACAAGTCGCCCAGTCCGCCCGCGCAGATGGACCTGTAGACCTGGAGGAGACCGGGGAGCGGGGAGCAGAGAGCAGGTACAGGGGGTTGGAGACAGAGGATACAGAGAGGAGAGGTTTGCTTGGAACTGGTGCTTTTTCTGGTCACGGCGGCGATTGCTCTGGTGGGTGCGGTTGCGATGCTGGTGAGCCGCAATGCGGTCCATAGTGCGCTCTTTTTGCTGCTGAATTTCGGGGCGATAGCGGTGCTGTTTCTGCTGCTGCGGGCACCGTTCCTGTTTGCCATCCAGGTTTCCGTCTATGCTGGCGCGATTATGGTGCTGTTCCTGTTTGTGGTGATGCTGCTCGGCGCGGAACGGGCCGAAGATGGGCGGGACGAACTCTTCTGGCAGACGCCGCTGGCGCTGCTCCTGGGCGTCGTGCTGCTGGTTGAGGCAGTGATGATTGCCGTGCGCGGGGGCGGCAGGGAGACTGGCGCGGACACGGCCCCCGTTCCTATCACAGGCGCGGAGACGTTTGGCGCTCCGGAGGAAATTGGCAGGGTGCTCTTTACGCGCTACCTGCTGCCGTTCGAGGTGGCGGGGATTATTCTGCTGGTGGCGATTGTGGGGGTAGTGGTGTTGAGCCGGCGGGCGATGGCGGCGGAAGAGGCATGAGCGAAGCGAATCCCCAATGCCTGATTATCTCCGGCGACAGCCGCCGGGAGTTGCTCCCGTTTGAAAACCAGGTGGACCTGATTGTGACGTCGCCACCCTACGCGGATGCGCGGCGCAAGCACTATGACAGCGTCCACCCGGACGAATACGCCGACTGGTTTCTCACCTTTCACGAGAGTTTTTACCGCGCCTTGAAGCCGCAGGGGAGCTTTGTGCTCAACATCAAGGACAAGGTGGTAGGCAGGGTGCGCCACCGCTTCGTCTGGAGAACGATAGACCGGCTGTGCGAGCAGGGGTGGCACTGCATTGATGACTACATCTGGCACAAGACCAATCCAATGCCCGGCTTCTGGCCGACGCGCCTGCGGGATGGGTGGGAATATTGCTTTCATCTGGCAAAGGGTCCGAAGCCGTTCTTCTGCCCCGATGCGGTGCGCCAACCCGTTGGCGACTGGGTCCATTCGCGGCTGGCCCGCCTCAGCGAGGGCGACCGGGAGCGGCACAACTCCGTCAATAAGAGCGGCTTCGGGCGAAAGATTGCGAGTTGGCTGGACCGGCAGACGGTGCTGCCCTCCAACGTGCTCAGTCTGGCGCTGGTGGGCAAGAACAAAGGCCACCCGGCGGTGTTTCCTGTAGACCTGCCACTCTTCTTTATCAAGCTGCTGACCCCACCGGGCGGGGTGGTGGCAGACCCATTCGGCGGGTCGGGCACGACGGGCATTGCGGCGCTTGCCGCCGGTCGGCGGGGTATTCTGATTGACAACAACCCGGAGTACTGTCAACTGGCGCTGCGGCGGCTGCGCGACGAGGCCGGGGCGACGGAGCAGGAAATCCGGCTGCGGGTGCATACGACAGACGAGGTGGGCTATCAGGCATCCCCCAAAAGGGTGCTCGAACATACGGGGTAGGGAAAGGAGGAACGCTATGACCCTGGCTCCATTATCCAACGCAGTGGTCTTCAAGAAGCTGTTCCGCGACCCGGAGGTGCTGCGGGAGTTTCTCTATGACCTCACCGGGCTGAAGCTGGACATTCGGCCGGAATACATCGAAACGGAGAAGCGGTTTACCCCGACGGTCGGACCCGTGGACATCGTGATGGACATTGTGGTCGAAGACCCCACCCATCGCATTCTCATCGAAATTCAGCGCGAACGCTACGACTATCACTATGACCGCTTCCTGCACTACCACCAGGTGGCGACGGTGGAACTCGTCCACAGCCACCAGGCCTATAAGCTCGACCGGACCGTCTACACGGTGGTGTGGCTCACGGCCCGCAGCCACGACCCCCTGTACCAGCATGGTCTCATCACGACCTCGCTGCGGTCGGAAACCGAGAGTGGCCTGGTGCTACCGATCTATCCGCACCGGCTGTTCTTTCTCAATCCCTTCTATCGCAATGACCAGACCCCCGCCGGGTTGGCCGACTGGCTGCAACTGGTGGTCGAAAGTATTCGGAACCCGCAGCAACCGCAGGTGAACTACCAGCGCGAGGTGATTCAAAAGGCGACGCATTTGATTGAGGGGGAGCGTTTGACCCCAGAAGAACGACGATTGGCGCTGGAAGAGACGGGGTATGAGCAGCACTTGCGCCTGCGCTATGAGGAGGGCCGTGAGGAGAGAAATAGAGAGATTGCCCGCTCCTTGCTGGCGGAGGGGATGGACCCTGCCGCGGTTGCGCGGATCACCGGCTTGCCTGCCGACGAAGTGGCGGAGGTGGACACCAGGACCAGGCTTGGGGGGGAGGCGCAGTGACTCCAGACTGCCAACGGTCGCTGGCGAACGGTCAGGTTGTATAGAAAGGGACGAACGACGACGATGGAACTCACAAGCTCCTACATTATCCTCAGCGCGGTGCTGTTCACGCTTGGCGCGTTGGGGGTGCTGGTGCGGCGAAACGCGATAGTGCTCTTTATGTCGGTTGAACTGATGCTGAACGCGGCGAACCTGGCGCTGGTGGCTTTTGCCTACGAGCACGCCAGCATTGACGGGCAAGTGATGGTTTTCTTCGTCATTGCCGTGGCCGCGGCGGAGGTGGCAGTGGGGCTGGCGCTGCTAGTTGCCATCTTCCGCAGCAAACGAACCACCGATGTGGACAAGGTGAGTGCGCTCAAGGGGTGAGCGATACTAGAGATAGATTAGGAGAGATAGAGAGATGATTGGAGAGGAGGTCCATGCTTAATCTCATCTGGCTGATACCGCTGCTCCCCATGCTTGGCTTTCTGGTCAATGCGCTTGGGGTGTGGCGCGTGCGCGACGACGCGCAGCGCGAACGTCTTGCGGGCTATATAGCATCGGGCGCGGTCGTGCTGTCCTTCCTGGTGGCGCTGGTGGCGTTCTTCCAGCTTGGGGCGCTCCCCGGCGAAGAACGGCGCGCTGGCGTGGTGCTCTGGGAATGGATGGGCACCGGTCGGTTCCATATTCCGTTCGGTTTTCTGTTCGACCCGCTCTCGGCGGTTATGGTCTTGCTGGTGACCGGCGTCAGTTCGATTATCCATATCTACTCCATTGGCTACATGCACGGCGACTCGCGGGTGGTGCGCTACTTCGCCTACCTGAACCTGTTCGTGGCGATGATGCTCTGCCTGGTGATGGCCGACAATCTGCTCCTGCTCTTCCTGGGGTGGGAAGGGGTTGGTCTCTGCTCGTTTCTCCTCATCGGTCACTGGTATGACAAGAAGGAGGGCAACTTCGGGCGGGGCGTTGCCACCCCCGCCGCCGCCAAGGCGTTCATCGTCAACCGCATCGGCGACGCGGCCATGCTGCTCGCCATGATGGCGCTCTTCTTCCAGTTCGAAACGCTCACGTTCTTTCACGAAGGGGCGGGCTTTCTAGAAACCGCGGAGCACATGCAGGTTTCGTCCATCGTCTCGTTCCTACTGCTCATTGGCGTCACGGGCAAGTCAGCCCAGATTCCGCTCTTCGTGTGGCTCCCCGACGCCATGGCCGGCCCGACCCCCGTTTCGGCGCTCATCCACGCCGCCACCATGGTGACGGCCGGGGTCTACCTGATTGCCCGCACCCATGTCATCTTCACGGATGCCACCCTCGGATGGGTGACGTGGGTCGGCGCGATTACGGCGCTGCTGGCTGCCACCGCTGCCGTTGCCCAGATGGATATCAAGAAGGTGCTGGCCTATTCCACCGTCTCACAGCTTGGCTACATGGTCGCGGCAGCGGGGATGGGGGCCTACGCTGTAGCTATCTTCCACCTGCTCACCCACGGCGTCTTCAAGGCGCTGCTGTTTCTGGGGAGCGGGTCGGTCATCCACGGCACCCACGAGACGCAGGATATGCGCAAGATGGGCGGGTTGCGCCGCCACATGCCCGTCACCTACTGGACCTACCTGGTGGGAGCAGGGGCGCTGGCCGGTATCTTCCCACTGGCCGGCTTCTGGAGCAAGGACGAAATTCTGGCGCATGCCTGGACAGAGGGGCAGTTTCTCATTTTCGTGATTCTGGTGGTGGCTTCACTGGCGACTGCGTTCTACATGGGCCGCCAGATTGCCATGGTCTTCTGGGGCAACCAGCGCGACCACACCTACCACGCCCACGAGAGCGGCCAGATGATGACCATCCCGCTCATCGTGCTGGCGGTGGGGTCGCTGCTCGCCGGGGCGATGAACCTGCCCGGTCGGCACGCGCTCACGCACTGGCTTGAGCCGGTGCTCCACACCCACCCCCACGAATTCGGAGTGGCGAACTGGGTGCTGGCAATGGTGATGACCCTGCTGGCGGTCGGGTCGGCATTCGTGGGGTGGCGCTACTACACGACCAACGAAGTCAAGATAGACGCGAAGGTGAAGGACCCACTCTACCACTACACCGGCGACCTCTGGGAACTGCTGGAAGAAGCCTGGTTCTTCGATGCCTTCTACGAGAAGATGGCGGTTGTGCCGGGGTTCCGCTCCCTGGCAGCCTTTCTGGCAACGGTCTTCGACAAAGAGGGCATTGACGGAGCCGTGAACGGCGTCGGACAGTTCTTCACCCACCTCTCGTCACAGGTGCGTTCCTTCCAGAGCGGCTATATGCGGACGTATGCGCTGGTGTTTCTGGTCGGCGTGATTGTCGTCGTTGGATATTTCTGAGGTTTAATGCTTATGAAC
>JAAUSY010000301.1 GCA_012032475.1 Chloroflexaceae bacterium | reverse complement strand
CTTGCACGCGCTGGAATACCTCCACCGCCAGAACCCCCCGGTGATTCACGCGATATCAAGCCGCAAAACCTCAAGCTCACCGCCGAAGGCCAGATTGTGCTGCTTGATTTTGGCCTGGCAAAGGGAAAAAAACTCCCCACGCTGGAACCACGCGACTACCAGCGCCCCCCCCGCGCAGGCCAGGTTGTCCATCCTTGCCAGAGACAAAGAATCCACCGAAGCCCGCAATATCAACACCGACATCTTTGGTTTTACCCGCCAGTATGCCCCGCTTGAGCAGATCCAGGGCACGGGCACCGACCCGCGCAGCGACCTCTATGCGCTGGCGGCGACCCTCTACCACCTGCTCACCGGCGTTCCCCCAGACGATGCCCTCAAGCGTATCAATGCCCTGGGGTATGACAACTACTCCCACTACGAAGCTGGCCTGGAAACGCTGCTCCGCCAGATTCCCGCTCCCCACCCTCGTTCGCAAGAACTCCGCACGTGCGAACAACACCTCCGGGAAAACATTGAGCAGGCCCGGCTCTATGGCGACAACCCCACCAGTCAGAATGAGCGGGCCGACCTGATTGACCGTCTCGATGAACTTGCTCGCTCGGTGCTCAATCAGCCCTTCACCAGGCTGTGCCGCCTCCGTATTCCGGATGCCACAGCTTCCCACGCGGATTCCCTGCGCCCGGCGCATGTATGCAACCCCCTGGTGCCGACTGGCATCAGCGCGGTAGTTCACCAGGCCCTATCGCTGAACCCGGACGACCGCCCGTCCAGCGCCGCGGCCATGCGCACCCGGTTGCAAGAAGCTCGCAAGGCCGGCCCAACCAGGGACCGGGAGGAGTCCCCATCGCCAGACGCCGATGCTCCCCCCCACGATATCTTCTTGCCGCCCCACCCCCCCCGCGACCCATCCCCTGCTGCGGGCCTTTCCGCTGCGAACGCGAGGGCGCAGCGCCGGCGGGCTATCCTCCCCTTGCTAGTCATTGTGATCATCCTGATAACCCAGATGACGTTGATTGTCGTGAGCCGTCAATCCGACCAGGGGCCGGCGGTCCCTGGTGGGTCGCCGCATCCGCAGCTTGTCACGCCCGGCCCGACCCGGAGGCTGCCCCGAAGGCCAACGCCCTCCCCCGCTCTGCCCCCCATGCTCAAGCCCACCAGCACGGGTTGATAGGTTGATGGCCCGCTGCCAGCTACCAGGTCCGGGGGAAGATAGGAGAGAAAAGTCCCGGCGCAATCCTGTAACATCGGCCTCTTTTCATCGTTTCTTGTAGAGAAACCACGCATATTCATCAATTCAGGCCACGGTTTGATTTTTGAAGCGCCGGAACGTCAGGGTTCTCGTGCGGGTTGTATTCTCGCGTCCCTGGTGGCCCGGTGCAGTGGCTGAACGCCTGATGACCGTGCAGAACCAGGAGGCCTATGACCGATGCTGTATCGCACTGGTATGTAGTTCATTGCCGCCCGTTCAGGGAGAAGCAGGCAGCAATCGCCATCCAGGAGACTCTGGGGCTAACCGTCTACCTTCCGAAGTTTCAGCAGTGCATTCACGGGCAGCCGCAGTGGGCGCTGCTCTTCCCGCGATACCTCTTGTCCGGGCCAATCTCAGGGAAACGACCCCAGGGCGTATCAACGCCATACCGGGGGTCGTCCGGATGGTGGGGTTTGACACCGGCCCCCAACCCATCCCGCCAGCCGTGATTGAAGCGCTCCATGAGGTTCAGCGGAGGGCGCAGCACCGCGGAGTTCCCCACCAATCTGTGGGGTGCCCCGACGGGACAGAACATCCGAAGCAGGAGTCTTTGCGCGGATTTGCGGGGGTATTCCAGGGGAATGGCGGAGCGGATGAGCGGGTCCAGGTATTCATCGAATTTCTTGGTCGCCTGAAGAAGGCGCAACCTGCGGTTGACGCCACCGATACGACCGGGGAGATTGAAATTGGTGCGGCTCCTGCTCCGCAGCGACCACGACGGACCCGCGGGAAAGGGCGCAAGATAAACCACCAGCAACCGCAGCAGGACCAGCTACTCCGGAACTGCGATGGTAATGAGACGGTGGGATAAACTGGTGGAACCATGCACGATAGCCTTGTCGCCAATACACGAAACCAGGGTCAGGCGTTCGCTCCCCTGGGGCAGGATATAGCGGATCTGGTTCGGCGTTGCCCAGACCTGTTCGCTCACCCGGTACTGGTAGGTCATCCCGTCGGCGGTCGTGAGCACCACCTGGTCCCCGATGTGCAATTCGTGGAGGCGGGCAAAAGGCGCGGGAAGGTCCGGGGTGTCCTTGAAGCGGAGCACATGGCCCCACAGCACCACATTCTCCCCCGTGCCCGGCTGGGCACTGAAGAAGTACCAGCCCGGATGATGCTTGGGAACGATGGGAACGCGGTTATCGTCAAGGCCCACGGGAATCAACGGCTGGTCTATCCCGACCGCCGCTATCTGGACCCGCACCGGGTCGCCAGGGTGCGCCACCGCATTGACGGGGGTCGGAGCCGCCGTTGGCGCGGCAACCTGCTCATCCAGTTCGGGCCGGTCGAGGGGGCTGGTTGCCCTTCGCCCATGCGGAAACACCGGGGCATACGGAAGACCCCCCATCGTCGGACGGGTCACCAGTTCTGGAATGGCCTGCGCCGTGGTGGTCTTTCTTGCTCCGGTCTCCGCCGGGGTGCCGCTGGAGCGCGACCACCACACACAACTGATTATCAGCACCACCAGGAGCACCACCGTAAGCAGGAGCGGGAAATGTTTGGAGGGTTTTGTCATAATATTGTCACGCAAAAAGGTTTATGCTCTGCAAAAAGTTGCGGTTCTATTATATAATAGCATGGGACAGTTGCCAATATATTAAGGAGTTCTATTTCTATGAACAGGTGGTCACTTGCACATCTCGTCAGGCCAGTGTTTCTGGCCTGCCTGATTGCCGGGGTCTTGCTGCTCAGCCTCACGGGGGCAGTCTGGGCAACCCCGGCCCAGTCACCCTATGGACAAACGGTTCCATCCGATACGCCCGTAACCATCACGCCAACGAACACCCCGACGGCTACGCCCACCAGCACCCCTACCGCCACCGCCACCATAACCCCGACGGCAACCGCCACCAGCACCCTGACACCGACCCCAACGGATACGCCCACGCCAGAGGGCACGCCGACCAACACGCCCACCGGCCACAGCTGACGCGCCATTCCCGTGGCGCTATGAGCACGAGCAACACTGGCTGGCAGACGAAATCATGCGGGACATGGCGGAACTCACCCTGTACGGGGTGGCCCCGAACGTCTGGTCCGAAGGAATACGCCGCCATCGGACCTGACCGATGTCAGTCGTCGCGCGGCCAGGCGTGG
>JAAUSY010000300.1 GCA_012032475.1 Chloroflexaceae bacterium | reverse complement strand
GGTTTCTGCCGCATAGGGCCCCCACCCCGCGGCGATGGGGAAGGCAAAGAGCGCGGTCAGCAGTGCCAGAACGTGCGTCAGGATGGGAGAAAGCGCGGAGGGAGTGGCAAGGTCCCCGGTCGGGTGGAGCACCAGACCGGCCCCCAGCGCCACCCACAGCAGGATCCGCCCGGCGGTGCCCACCTGCGCTTCGCGGATGGCTGCCCGGACGACCGGCGGTGGACCACTGAGCAACCCCGGCAGGAGGGACAGAAAAAAAGCCCCTTCCAGGCCAGCCCATGCCAGAAGCCAGAGGGCCGGAAGGGGGAGCAGAACCGGCCCGAACCAGCCTGCCCAACCCGAACAGAGCAAGCATATCCAGCCACCGGCGGTCAGAAGGATGCTGAAGATGCTTACCAACCCTTCGGCGCTGCTCCAGACACCGGGGGTGATGATGCTGCGAAGAGCTACCTGGATAGGCATACTGGCGGTCGCATCACGCATCGCGGGTTCCATCTGCTATGGCAGGGACAGCGGGAGCAGCCTGGGCGTGGATGGCCGCGGCAATGGCTTCTGGCGTGGTCGGGCAACCATCAAGCTGATGTTGCACCACCACCTCGCCCCATTCGCTGAACCCCCCTTTCCCAAAAGGAGAACCATCCATGGCGCAGCGACCAATGACCAGGAGCGGGCGATCCCCCACCTCGCGCAAGAGTTGGAGAAAAGGCGCTTTGCACGGGGACGTGACCGGGCCAGTCAGGAGCAGCACGTCAGCCGTATGCGGTGACCTGGCCCATTCCAGGCGGTCATCCTTCCGCACCGCCACGGCGATTTCCCGGTCGCAGCCACCGCACGAGCCGGTATTGAGCGCATACACGGAAATAGTCTGGTTCCCTGGTTGTGTCGCCATGCCTTGAACCCTAAACCCTGCACTCTGGACCCTGAACCTGAACCGTACGATGAAACAGGGTCGGCACTTGCCGAGAACCATTATATCACAGGTGGCTTGAAGACGCCCGGACGCCCGGACGCCCAGATGCCCAGGCAAAGAAAAGCCGTTGCCAGAAACCTTCCTGGAACCCTCCGGATGGCTTGACAAACCCTCTCCCATCAAGTAAACTACCCCCCCATGGTAACATAACATACCATCGTTTTCTCTCATAAGCGAATTCCCTTCATATCAAGAAAATTGAAAGGAGCTTGAGCAAACATGAAACCATTCGTGCGTTTGTTTCTGCTTCTCGCCATCTCCCTCAGTCTCGCAGCAGGCTGTGGGATGGAAGAAGGAACGGGAACCCCAACAGAAGCCCCGATGTCCCCAACGATAACGATGGGGATGGAACCAGCGACCGCAGAGATGGTCCCCATGGGGCCGACCGCCACCGAAGCGGTCACTGGAACGACCACCATGGAACCAACCGGCACCCCGTCAGAAGCCATACCCGACGACCCCCTGGGCGTCGTTGAAATAGCACCCGGCGACCCCATTGTGATTGGCTATGCCCTGGTCACCTCCGGCCCCAATTCCAACCTGGGCATTGACTCCTTGCGCGGGGTCGAAATTGCTCTGGACGACCTGGGGAACACCCTGCTTGGTCACGAGATTCAGCTTGAAGGCGAGGACTCCGGGTGCAGCACCGAGGGCGGGCAGGCTGCCGCCAGCCGCCTCATCACTAACCGCCAGATTGTGGGCATCGTTGGTCCCACCTGCTCCAGCGCCGGCAACGTACTGGCTCCCGTCATTGACGAAGCCGGCATGGTCACCATCTCCCCCTCGAACACGGCCCCTGGCCTGACCGACCCGGCCACCCACGTCGAGGGGTTCTTGCGCACGGCGCACAACGACAAGGTGCAGGGGGCACTGGCCGCCGAATTCGTCTACCACGAACTGGGTCTGACCAGTGCCGCCACCATCCACGATGGCAGTATCTACGCCGACCAGCTCGTCAGCGTCTTTGCCGAGCGGTTCGAAGAACTGGGGGGCACCGTGGTGGCGCAGGAGTCGGTCAACACGACCGACACGGACATGCGCCCGGTGCTGACGCGCATGGCTCTGGAGCAGCCACAGATTATCTACTACCCCGTCTTCATGCCCACCGGCGGGTTCATCACCCGCCAGGCGCGGGAGGTGGAGGGGTTGGGTGAAGTGGTTCTGATGGGAGCCGATGGCTTGTTCAACCCGGACTTCATCGAAGCTGCGGGGGACAGCGCCATCGGGATGTACCTGAGCAACCCGGACCTGACTTTGCTCGGTGCGGCCTACCAGGAGTTCTTGAAGAAGCATGAGGAGAAGTACAACGAGCCGCCCCTCAGCACCTACCACGCCAACGCCTACGACGCAACGATGCTGATTGCTCACGCCGTTGAAGATGTGGCGGTCGAAGCAGAGGATGGCACGCTCTACATTCCGCGGCAGGCGCTGCGCGACGCGCTCTATGCCACCCGGAACTACCAGGGGTTGACGGGCAACCTGACCTGCGACGAGAACGGCGACTGTGCCGACCCCTACATCGCGGTCTTTGAGATAACCTCCTCTGACCTGGAGACGTGGAGTCCGGGCAGCACTGCCCCCGACGCCAACCCCAAAAAGATCTACCCATAGGAACATCACTATTGTTCGGAGTTCGGACGTGCCCCCCTTTTCCCGCGCTCTGGGGAAAGGGGGGGCAGGGTGGGACCGCACGCCAGTTGGGCCAGGCATGGTATACTAGAGAGGCCATTTTTCCAGGAGAAGGAGAAAGATGTTTCTTGCTTGCCCACAACCGGGGAGGAGCAACTGCTTTGAAGCGCAAACTTGATATTTCGCAAATCATTACCTGGGCCATTGGGGTCGGGCTGCTTGCGATTATCGTCATCGGCTCGATTGCGATGATCGCAGCCGGGGACTATACCGTCGCCCAGTGGTTGAGTATCCTGACCTCCGGCGCGGCTCAGGGAGCTATTTATGCCCTCATCGCCCTGGGGTATACCATGGTCTACGGGGTGCTTGGCCTCATCAACTTTGCCCACGGTGAAATCTTTATGGGGGGGGCGTTCAGCGCCTATTTCCTGGCGGATTTTCTCAATGACCACGCGCTCCAGGGGGGGCGCTTCGTCGAGATTGCGCGGGGGGAAGGGTCGTTTCTCGAAAGCCACCCCATCCTCGCGCTGCTGGCGATTTTCCTGCTCTCTGCGGCGGTTTCCACCCTCATCGCCGTCGTGCTGGAGCGGATTGCCTACCGCCCGCTCCACGGAACCCCGCGGCTGATAAAACTCATCACTGCTATTGGAGCCTCGTTGTTCCTCCAGTATACCTTCCGGGGGGTTCTTCGGTTCTGGCGGTGAGGCCTACCCGGATATCGCCCTCCTGAAAGGCCGATGGTTGGGCACTGAAAAA
>JAAUSY010000299.1 GCA_012032475.1 Chloroflexaceae bacterium | reverse complement strand
CCCGACGGCTTCGGCCACGCCGACCCGCACCCCCGACGGCTTCGGCCACGCCGACCCGCACCCCGACGGCTTCGGCCACACCCACGGCTACCGCTTCGCCCACGGCTACACCGGATATTTCTGCTGAACCAGCAACCTCCTGGTCCTATTCCTGTGAGCCACAGTTAGTTGACATAACAGGAATAGGAGTGAAGCACCAGAACCCCCAGAGCATCGAGGCCCCTGACCACGCGCTCTGGGCAACGGTGCAGCTTGGGGGGTCGGGGTTCCGGGGGTCTCCGCCAGCGTCGGCAATGTTTGCCTTTGCGGATGGGCGGTCCCACCAGGCAGCGCTGAGCCGCCTGCTCGACCAGGTGCCATTGGTCCAGCCATCTGGTATGATGGGGTATACGGTTGAGGTAAACGGGATGCCGGGGAGCGTTACCGTACAGACAGAGGATGCCCAGGACACCACGGAGGCACTGGTGGTCTATGCCGCCATCCCCGCAGATGAACCGTTCAGTGGGGTAGGAGGCACCACCCTTCAGTATGCGTGGGGGGGAGATAATGGGTCTCAGGCCGTGGGACCAGCCCGCCTCGACCTGGCGCTCCCGGAGCCTCTGCCCGCTGATATGGACGTGCAGGTCCGGGCGGCGCTGATGGAGAAAAACCCGCAGGAAGGGAGTGACCAGCGCCTTGCCATTCTGCGGGCCGAGGCGGGGGGAGCGACCGTGCAGACGATGATCTACGAATCGGACACGCCCCAGGTGAATGTGCGGACCATCACCCTGTCCCAGGTTCCGGCGGGGACGGAGCAGGTCACCGTTCTGCTTCAGTCTCCCGTGACGCCCAGGGGGGCATCGCAGTGGAACAATCCGCAGGCCGGAGACTCGGTGTTCTTGCTTGGCGCAACGGTGTGGCACTCCTGCGAGCCGTAGTCCAGGAAGGAAAGGAAGCGCATCTATGGTGAATACGTCTGGTGATGGCGATACCCGGCAGGTCAGGACTGGAGCCGATGACCGCTCCCTGCGGCGATTGCTGTCGGGTATCGCCGAACCGGCAACAGTTACCAAAACGCAAATGGGTATGAACAACCTGAAATGGAACTCCACGCTATTCCGGGGTGCTACGCTATTCCGGGGTGCTACCACGACAGGCTTTTTGACGGAATAGTAACGAGCAGTGTACAATAAACAGGCGTTTCCAAACGAAAAAAATCAACCCTCCATACAAATAGGAGTACTATTTTATGGTTTCACAACAAACCCCGGTCGCTTCACCATTTGGTCTTCGATCAACCGCAGCTGAAGTGGTTGCTGGTATTGACTTGACTGGAAAAACAGCGGTTGTCACGGGCGGTTATTCGGGCATTGGAACAGAAACGGTCCGCGCCCTGGCTGGGGCGGGCGCGAATGTGATTGTCGGAGCACGCCGACCGGAGGTGGCACAGACCAATCTGGCAGAGGTGACGGGTTCGATCACGATTGTTCCGCTTGACCTCGCTGACCCGGCGTCCATTGATGTCTTTGCAGAGGATGTGTCGTCGCGCCTTGATCGGCTTGAGCTTCTTATCAACAATGCGGCAATCATGGCTAACCCGCTGGCACGCGATGCACGCGGCTATGAAAGCCAGTTTGCGACAAACCATCTGGGACACTTTCAGCTCACCGTGCGTTTGTGGCCGCTCTTGACGGCGGCGGAGGGCGCACGGGTTGTGGTGCTGTCCTCGTCCGGCCATTCGATAAGCGGGCTGGATTTCGACGACATCAACTTTGAGCACCGCGAGTACCATAAGTGGGCCGCCTATGGGCAAGCCAAATCCGCCAATGCGCTGTTTGCGTTGTGGCTTGACCGGATCGGCGAGCCGCAAAAGGTGCGGGCCTTTGCCGTCGATCCGGGCGCCATCAGAACGCCGCTCCAGCGTCACCTCACGATGGAAGAGCAGATCGCCTTTGGTTGGTTCGATGAAGAGGGCAACCTGCACGAAATGTTCAAGACCCCAGAACAGGGTGCCTCAACCACCATCTGGTGCGCCACTTCGCCACTGCTTGACGGGATGGGCGGCGTGTACTGCGAGAATTGTAACATCGCGGAACCCTGGAAGGAGGGCAACCCACCTATGGTGGGCGTCCACCCGCATGTCCGCGACGAAGCGCTGGCCGAAGCGCTATGGGTCAGATCGGAGGAGTTGACCGGGGTTACGTTCCCAGCGTAGTTCTGGCGTAGTTCTATTGACACCAAATTTGGGGGTATCATAGGCACATGAGAAAACCATCCATTACCCCCCCATTTGTGTATGGTTCTATAGCAACCCTACCTCACTTATAAACCAGGATAGGAGCGGGGTGAACTGCCGCGGACCGGCTCCATTTACCAATCAGACAGGCTTGCTATATCATCTTGTGAACAAGTTCGAGGACATCGTGAACACTCACCTTACTGCTTCCCAATGGCCTTTCTGTGTTGTTCACGATGTGGGGAAACAGAACAAGTTGGTGGAGGCGCAGGTGGAACAGTGCCAGATCCTGCGTTCCCAACAAGAAGGTATTCGGTCGCGGACATGCTCTGCGTGGTGGCCGCACCTGGAAGAAACACCAGCGATACGATAAGTGATGACCCGAATTTGGTATGAGACTGACCAAAGTATGATATAATCATCGCTACTGCGAATCATTGCAAGAGCGAGGTTTCTCTCATCTGTGCCCCACTGCCATACGTTCATTGAGACCCTGCGCCAGCGCGGCTACCGGATGACGCCGCAGCGCGAGATGATTATCGAGACGATTGCCCACAGTGGGCAACACATGACCGCGGAGGAAGTATCGGAGGTGGTGCGGACCCGCGCAAGATCAGTCAATGTTGCCACGGTCTACCGCACCCTGGATTTTCTCGTCAGAGAGGGGATGGCAAGCCGACTCGACCTGGGAGAGGGGAAGGTGGTCTATGCCACCGCGAAACACGGCCCCCACCTCCACCTGGTTTGTCGGCAGTGCGGTGCCGTGATGGAAGGAGAACTTGACGAACTGACCCCGCTGTGCCAGCAGATACAGCAGCACATGCAGCAGCGCTACGGCTTTTCCCTCGACTTGAACCATCTTTCTCTGTCCGGGTTGTGCGCCGGCTGCGGTGGCAATGGCAACAACGAACGAGTGATGGGTGATGGGTGATGAGTTGAGATGAGTGTTGAGAGATGAGTATGGAGGTTCAAACTGCTATGCCCATGGAAGAACATCAGCCACAGTCCGGTTCGGGTTGGGGGAAAGTATCTGGTCTGGTCTGGTCGCTGCTCGTGATGGGGGTGCTGCTGCTGCTGGTAACCGGTTGCGGCGGCGGCGAAACCCCACCCCCACCTCCGCCCCCCCCGACTGCGCCCCAGGCTCCGGGAGGGAGCCTGGAACCCGGTGAGGGATTCCC
>JAAUSY010000105.1 GCA_012032475.1 Chloroflexaceae bacterium | reverse complement strand
GTCGTCATCATCGTCATCGTCGTCATCATCGTCATCATCGTCATCGTCGTCATCGTCGTCATCGTCGTCATCGTCGTCATCGTCATCATCGGGTACGCTGGTTACAGGCGGTATGGTTGGTACTAAAACCGTGGGCGGAACGTCGGTGGGCGGAACGTCGGTGGGTAGAACGTCGGTGGGTAGAACGTCGGTGGGTAGAACATCCGTGGCAGGCAGGTCGGTTGGCACTGCAGTGGGAACCGCCTGGAGCACCACCACCCCTACGGTGTTGGAGGTTGCGGAGACGCCTTCGCCGGAGACACTGGCCTGGTTCAGAATTTGTCCGGTGGTGGCTCCGTCGCGCACCCGCACCTTGATGAGCACCGTAACCTCCGTGGCTCCGTTGAACGAGAAGGAGCAGGAAACCGTCTGCGCCGCGGCACACGAGCCGCCCGTGATGGAGCTGACGCCAAGAAACTCCAGCCGAGCATCCAGGGTATCTACGAGGGTGAGCGAGCCAGGGTCGGAGCCAGATGAAACGACCGAAATGCTGTAGCTCAACTGCTGCCCGGTCAGCACCGTTTGCCCTGCCTTGTCGGAGTTCTTTGAGACAGTGATTCTTGGCGTGAGGTCCTCGGTTGGCGTTTCTGATGGGAGTGGGGTATCCGAGGGTACCGGTGTGTCAGTCGAGAGCGGGGTATCCGAGGGCACCGGCGTGTCGGGAGGCGGGGTATCGGTCGGGGGGGCCGGCGTGTCGGTCGGGCCTCCGGGCGTGTTGGTGAAGGTGGGAGGAGGAATGGTGGGGCGCTGCTGAAGTTCGGCTTCCCCCTCCGTTTGCCCTTCGGCTTCCCCACCTCCGTCC
This sequence comes from Chloroflexaceae bacterium, assembly GCA_012032475.1. GTDB lineage: Bacteria > Chloroflexota > Chloroflexia > Chloroflexales > Chloroflexaceae > JAAUSY01. The sequence goes on along the minus strand of JAAUSY010000105.1, from coordinate 15,381 downwards.
GCGCCGGTCGGGGTGGATTCCTGGGCCGGGGCGACAGACGGGTTGACCCACTGCCCGATTTCTGCGTAGAGCGGGAACAGGATCATGAGCGCACTGAGCGTGATAAGCAGGAGTTCCCATGCCGTCCACCGGGCGGGGAGCCGCCCTTGTCCGGGTGGTAATTTCTTCCGACGACGAAACAATCCCATACGCTTCCTTTCTTTGTTTCTGGCCTATTGTGGACGGGAGCCGACGATATCGGCAATGACAACCAGCCGCATGGTATCCCAATCGGTGCATGTTATCAGCGTGAGCACGGGCCCGGCCGTCGGGGCGGTCACCTCAACCTGGGAGGGCCGGACCTTCCGAACCTCACGGACGTGATAGTGGAAACGCCAGCCATCGGCCTCCACGAAGACATCGTCTCCTGCCTGCATCTCCCCCAGGTGGCGAAAGACACTGCCCCGCAACCCGGCGTGGCCGGCCATCACCGTGTTTCCTGGTTCGCCCGGCAGCGCCGAGCCGTGGTGGTAGCCAACAGCGTAGTCTGCGACCTGCCATGCCCCATCCCGGACGAACACCTCTTCGACTGGCGAATCCACTTCGATGGCGGGGATGATGAGACGGGTGGGGCGCTGGTCTTCAGCGTCCGGAGGGGGGGCCGGAGCCACCGGCTGAGGGACCAGGTAGTCGGCGGTCGGCGGTCGGCTTCTGATAATCGGGAGCTGGTCACCAATCGCTGGCGCTGGTTCAGTAGGGGCCGGCGGGATTTCAGCGGCGGCGCGGTGCTGCTGGTGGGCGGCGGCACGGTGCTGGTGGAGCCAATCGCGCCCGTAGCCATCGGCAAACCAGAGGATGTAAAAGCCCGCCACGACCAGAAGCAAAACCTGTTCCAGGCGGTAGAGGGCCCGGTCAACCCAGGTTTGCCGGCGGAACGGCCCCAGCGCCACCCGTCGCCGCTCTTCGGCAGAACGGAGTGCGACCGGTCGTCGTACCTCGTGCTCGGTAGGGATGGGGGTCTGCAAAAGGTTTTGCAGAAGGGTGGGTTCGTCATGTTCCTGCTGGTGCGGGGAGAACAGAGGAATACGTATCATACACCAAACTGCCCTTCATCCTCCATCAATGCATGGGCATTATACCACAGGCCCAGGAGAAATCACACCCGTGCCCCGTGCCGAATGTGGTATCATGCCAGATGGGGGTGAGGACATTACCGGGGTATCACATCGCGGAGGAGAAGGCCATGCTGGCACGTGGCACATTGATACAGAACCGCTACGAGGTGGTCCAACTCATTGGCAAAGGCGGTATGGGAGCCGTCTACGAGGCCATAGACCGCCGCCTGAACTGCACCGTTGCCCTCAAGCAAACGCTTGTCACCGAGGAAAAACTCTTCAAAGCCTTCGAGCACGAGGCGCAAATGCTCGCGAATCTGCGCCATCCGGCGCTGACCAGGGTCAGCGACCATTTTGTGGATTCGAGCGGGCAATTCCTGGTGATGGACTTCATCCCAGGCAAAGACCTGGAAACCTTGCTGGAAGAACGCGGCCAACCTTTCCCCGTTGACCAGGTGCTCCACTGGAGCGACCAGATTCTGGATGCGCTGGATTACCTCCATACGCAGCCGGTGCCCATCATCCACCGCGATATCAAGCCACAAAACCTGAAGCTCACCCCACGAGGGGAGGTCATCTTGCTCGATTTTGGCCTTGCCAAAGGTTCGGCCTCCCCCCGGTCGCGGGTGACCAGCGGCGGAAGCATCTTCGGCTATACCCCGAAGTATGCCCCGCTGGAGCAGATTCAGGGGATGGGCACCGGGCCGCAGAGCGACCTGTATGCGCTGGCGGCAACGTTGTATCGCCTGCTGACCAACACTTCGCCCGCCGATGCCCTGAGCCGGGCTGCCAGTGTGCTCAACGAACAACCCGACCCGCTCTGCCCCGCGCACGAGGTCAACCCCCAGGTTCCCCCCGCGGTCAGCAAGGTGCTGATGAGCGCTATGGCGCTCGGCTCCGAGGGGCGGCCCACCAGCGCCGCTAGCATGCGCCAGATGTTCCAGGAGACCCGTTCGCGCCCGGCATCGCCGCCCCCCGCAGATGACCAGGTCCTCAAGCCGACGGTTGTTGTCCCCGCTCCTGGAGCGGTTGCCCTGCCCAGGTCCGAAAATGTGCCCCCCCCGGAGCCAGCCCGCAAACGCTTCTCCTACACCCCACCCTACACGGGCGAAACAGTTGTGTCCCCTGCGATCCCGCCCTCGATTCCACCCGCCACCCACATCCCCCCCATGCCTGCTCCGCCTGCGGCGGTCCCCCCACGCGTAGCGCCACAGCCAGCAACCTCACCACGCCCAAAACGGAAGCGGTATCGCCAGAACCAGTGGTGCGCCTGGGTCGTCATCGGGTGTGGGGTTTCTATCGGACTGGCTATCGGGCTGTTTCTGCTCTTCCTGGTGATTGTGGGGAGCCTGGCGGCGTAGGCTCACGCCGGTCTCACCACTGGTATCACCTGGCATCACCCGTCACTGGCATCACTTATCAGACGGCGGCTCCTGGGTATACTGGCGCACCAGCGCCTCAAACCCCTCTTGCGTGGAGCCACCATCCACGCGGATACGCGGGAGCGTATAGCGGTCGCCCTGATACCACCCCGGCATGGTCGTCACGGCACTCCGATAGCCTGCCTGCTCGACCAGGTCCCTGGTTTCTTCCGTATATCTCCCGACCGGGTAGCAAAAACTTTCGACCGGCACCTGGAGCGTGGTAGCCAGATGGGTCCTTGAGGCGGCAATCTCGTGGGAAGCCTGGGTGCTCCCCAGGGTGGTCAGGTCGAGGTGGTTGAGCGTATGCGCCCCGATTTCCATCCCGGCATCCCGCAAAGCGCGGATTTCGTCCCACCCCATGTAGCCCTCCTGACCGATGTATCGGTTCACCAGGTAGAAGGTTGCCACAAAGCCGCGCTCCAGGAGCCGCGGCAGCGCTTCGGTGTAGGCATCGGCATATCCGTCATCAAAGGTCAGGGCAACGGAGCGCGGCGGGCACAACAACTCGCCTTCCAGGCAGGCAACGACTGTGTCCATCCGCAGGGTGACATAGTGTTCGCGGGACAGCCAGTCGAGCTGCGCGGCGAATGGTTCGGGGGGGATGGAAAGACGCCACCCCAACGGGTCGCTCACCGGGTCCACCTCGCGGATGTAGTGATACATAAGCACCGGAATGGAACCAACCTGGACGACCGTGCCAGCCGGGGCCGGGGTGGAGGGAGCCACGGCGGCGGAAGCGGCAGGAGCAGCAAGAATCGCGGAAGCAGCAGGAACAACCGATGGGTACCCGATGCTCGGCAGCTGTTCCAGCATGGGAACAGGAGCAGATAGAGGGACGGGCGTGGGCAGGGATGACGTGGACGTGGGTGTGGGTGTGGGCAGGGATGACGTGGGTGTGGGCGTGGGCGTCGTGGTAGGAAGCGGGGATTCCCGTTCCCGTTCTTGCCGATGAGAAACGGCGGTTGCCGCTGCGAACAGGCGTCTCGTGCTGGTGATGAGCCATGCGTGGGTTTGAGGCGTGATACGTGGTTGCGGAATGGACGGAGCGGGTCCAGACTGAAGGCGTTTCCCCACTGCCGAAGGTGGCATGCGGTCAGTGGGTGACGGAGACGGAGACGGAGGGAGTAGGGGAGCCAGCCCGACCGGAGCCGGTGCTTCTTCTTTTGCGGCAACCCCTGACCCGTGTCCGGTGGGGGTTACGGTCAGTCTGCGCTGGTGGTGAGCGGGTTCGTCCGCGTCTGGCATGAGCAGTACTCCCAGGAGTATGAGCAGTGAGAGGAACACGAACCCCCACGCAAGCGCCGCGCCCGAGCGGGGACGTTCCGATGATGGGTTGGTGGGTCGGTTCGATGGATCCGTCGGGCGCAAGATAATCGGTGGTGGCATCATGATCTTTCTGGTTCCTGGGTCTCATCTCATGGTTGCATGATACCATAGCGCAGGACAACGATTTGAGCAAGAGGTCGTTTTTTCCACAGCACTGGACCGGTTTTATCCCCATCCATACATGTATAGAGAAAGAGAGCAGCACCAGTAGGGATGTGGATTGTGGGGAAAAGTCACGGCGACCCTGATGGGATGCGGCTTTTTGTTTGTGGATAACTCGTGGATATCGGGCCAGTTATCCCCATGCGGAGGGACCCCATCAGTGGAGGAGATGATTCATCCACCTTCGGTCCACCGTTTCTGAAGAAACTTATCCACAAGTGCGAAAAATTATCCCCAGAATTTCGCTGTTTATCCACATCCTGGCCCGGTTTTTCCAGGGTTGGTTGCGCTTGCACTGGTTGGGGGCACGCTGGGATGGTGGGCTGCAACGAATAGGAATAAATAATAGGGAGGCAAAGAATAAGGAGCAGACGGGGGAGGGAAGGAGGGGAAAGAGGGGAAGGAGAAAAAATCTACTTCCTCCCCCCGGAGACGGAGAATATTGGTGAGAGGGGCAGGCTACGTTCCGCTGCGGTGGGGCAGAACAGGGGACTATTGTTTGCCTGCTCCGCCCTTTTCCGGGTTATCGAAGTCAAGGGTATCTATGAAGTTGCGGAACAGCGCCATGCTTTCTTCGTTCATTTCGACTTCCGTTTCCATGTGGTCCCGTCCGGTGTCCGGAACTGGCTGTTCCTCTTCATCGAAGTAGACCCCTGCCTGGTCCAGCACATGCGGCTCGACGTAGATGGGAACATCAATGCGTACGGCCAGGGCGATAGCATCGCTGGGTCGGGCGTCAACCTGGAGCGTGCGCCCAAGGTGCTCGATGACAATGCGGGCAAAGAAGGTATTATCTTCGATGTTGTTCACCAGGATGTAGTGAATGTTCCCACCCATCTCGATAATGGTTGATTTCAGCAGGTCGTGGGTGAGCGGGCGTTGCGGCTCGTGTCCCTGGATTGCCATGGCAATAGAGTCTGCTTCGTAGGGGCCTATCCAGATGGGCAAATAGCGCTTGCTCTCTTGCTCTCGGAGCACGACCACGCGGTGTTGTGTCAGGAGACTCACGCGGATACTATCTACATTTACCCGTATCATAACCTGCCCTTTCGTAACAATCCCCAATCATCAAAGATTGGGGCTTTCTCAGGTGTGATGCTCGACTGAGAAAACTCGCGTCTGAAGATGATGTTCCCGCTTTCCCCTATTCTACCAGAAGAGGGTCTGCCATGCAATAGAATATTTGTTTGCTAATATCCGGCGCGGTCCGGGCGGCCCTGAGCCAGCAGTGGGAAGTGCAGGGCGTCGTCATTCTTCATCCTTCTGCCATCCTTCTGCCAGTTGTGCGGCCCAGGCCACCAGCCGCCGGAGTTCGTCCAGACCGCGCTGCCAGAACGATGGGTCGCGGGGGTCAACGCCCACCAGTTTCAACAGGTCGTCGGGTGGCTGGCTCCCGCCGGATGCCAGCAGCGCCTTGTAGCGCGGGATGAACGATGGCCCCTCGTCGCGGTATACGCCGTAGAGCGCGAGGACCAGCAGCTCGCCAAAAACGTAGCTGTAGCAATAGAAGGGCGTATTGATGAAGTGGGGGATATAGGACCATCCCCACTCGTAGCCGGGCGTCTGTTCCACCGCGTGGCCGTAGTAGCGTCCGTTGGCCTCAGTCCAGCAGGCGCAGAGTTGTTCCGGTGTCAGGCGCGATTGGACCCGCCCGGCAAACGCTGCCTGCTCAAAGCGGGTCAGCACATTCTGGCGAAAGATGGTGGAGAAGATATCCTGAACCTTGCTGCACACCAGTTCCAGCTTTGCTGCCCGGTCTTCCTGCTGGTTCAGCACATGTTCAAAGACCAGCATTTCCCCAAAGACGGAGGCGGTTTCTGCGAGCGGGAGGGTGGGGTAGAAGTTGAACAACGTTTGTTTGCGCGACAGCCAGAAGTGGATGGCATGCCCCAGTTCGTGGGCCAGCACCATGGTATCGCGGGGGGACTCGGTGTAGTTGCAGAGCACGTAGGGGTGCGAGGAGGGCACGGACCCCTGGCAGAAGGCTCCGCCGCACTTGCCCTCGCGCACCTCTGCGTCTATCCAGCCGCGTTCGAAGAAGGCCGCGGCGATGTCGCGGAACTCCTCATCGAATGCGCCGAAGGCTTCCAGGACGGTGTCTCGCGATTGGTGGTAGGAGACGGGTTCGTGGTGGTCCCCCAACGGCGCATACTGGTCGTAAATCTGGAGGCAGGGCAGGTTGAGCAGGCGGGCCTTGAGGCCGAAGAAGGTGTGGGCAATGGCGTAATTTTGCTCGACCACGTCCATCATCGTTTCGACCACCTCCGGGGCTATCTGGTTTGCCAGGTGGCGCTGGGCCATCGGGTCCGCGTAGTGGCGCAGGCGGTCTGCCGTCAGGTGGTCTTGCAGCAGGGTGTTATACACATAGGCCAGCGTCTGGGACTGCCCGGACAGCGTGTCGTAGAGGGTGGCGTGGGCCCGCTGGCGCACGGAGCGGTCCGGGTTGCGCATCAATGCGATGACCTGGTCCAGGGTCAGGCGGCGGGTTTCGCCGTCGAGGTCCAGGTCTATGGGGAAGCTCAACGATGACATCAGTTCGGTGAAGAACTGCTTCCAGGCCTGGGACCCTGTGACCTCCTTCTCGTTGATGATACGCTCCTCTGGCTCGGTGAGCGTGTGGGGTTGGTAGCGCCGCGCACTCTGGAGATAGGCGCGGTAGGTGGTCAGCGCCGGGTCATCAACGAGCCGCCGGGCGGCTTCGTCGCTCAGCGCCAGCCACTCCAGTTCGAAGAAGAGCAGCAGGTTCCGGATGGCGGTCTGCCGCTGTTCAACGTGCTGCTGGAGATTGCGATAATCGGGGTTTCGCGTGTCCGAACAGAAGAGCAGGCTGGCGTAGATCATGGGCCGGTAGAGGCGGTCAGAGAGCGCTTCCAGCTCTTCCAATCCGGCTCGGAGGTGGCTGGCCTCCGGGCCATCCGGCGCGTCGGGGGTATGGATGGTCCCACGGTAGGTGGTGGCAAAGGTCTCTGCCTGAGCCGAAACCTGGTCCAACATGGCTTTGAGCGCCGGGTCATCAAACCCAGCAAACAGGTCGCGCAGGTCCCAGGCGATTCCTGCGGCACTGGTCGGAGAAGTCATGATGTTCGTTACCCTTTCACGATATTCTTTTTTCGGTTTTCATCGGATATCGTCAGAATTGAACGACGTAGAAGCACTGGTAGTAGATGTACCCACCGGTAAAGTTCCGGGTGGACCGGTTGGGAAGGACATTGGTGTCAAACTGGGCGACAATGGTGTAGGTGCCCGTCGGGAGCGTATATATTTCGTAGGGGGCATCCGGCCGGCAGAAGGATGGGCCGGGGAGGGAATAGACACTACAGGTCTGGCAGGCCGGCAGCGTGATCGTGCGGCTTTCGGGACCGCTCCAGGTGACGCGGACCGGGTAGGGGGAATCGTTCTGAATGAGCAACTCGGTCTGGTTGAAGTTGATGTCAGGGATGTTGAGCGTGGATGAGAGGGCAGGGTCGGGCTGAGGGCCGGGCGATTGCTGGAACGGGGAGGATGGTTGGGTGGAGGATGGTTGGGTGGAGGATGGTTGGGCCGGCTGCTCTGGCACGGGCTGCGCCACGGTGTTGGGTCCCGTCCCAAGGAACGGCGAGAGATTCACCGGCATCGAGGTCTGGGAACTGTGAAGCCATCCTTCGGTGCCGGGCAGAACTTCGCCATCTCCGCACTGGTTGGCGACCACGCGCACTTTGTACCAGTACATGGCGCTGTGGGTGTCCCACCCAAGAAACTCGACCTGGCCCCCTTCGCAGAGGTAGCCAATGATGTCACCACCTTGCCAGCCGGGGGCGGTGCGCATCTCGCCCGTCTTGACGACAGTGAGCTGGCGGTTGTCCGGTTGGGGTTGGGGGAGCGGGTGCCACGGCTCCGGGTCGCAGGCGTAGGCGACGGACGCGAGAACGCTGGTGGCGAGCAAAATGGCGATGACCACGAACTGTTTCATCTCTTCCTCCTCGTATACGTAAGTTCCAGGAGCGGGGTTGCTCCCGCTTCAGTTGACCATTCTCCCACCGGTCGCTACCAGGCCAGTGGATGGGGCGGTTTCACTGTGGGGCCATTGATTGGTGAATGGATGGATGGATGGCGCGGTCACGCTCTGTCCTGCGCCAGTTCCGCCACCTCGTCGGGGGTCAGTCCCGTCACCTGTGCGATGAGCGGCGGCTTCATTCCCTGCGCCAGCATGGCACGGGCCACGTCTCGTATTCCCTCTTTCTTCCCCACCTGAATCCCCGCTTGCATACCTTCCTTCTTGCCTTCCGTATAGCGCCGTTGCAAATGGTTTTCGTAGCCCGTCTCCTCGAACATCTGCGCCCGCTCCTGTGGCGTGATGCCGTCCTCCATAATGAGTTGCGTCGCCCGCTCCAGGATGGGCCGATCCAGGTTCAGGGTGGGATGCTGCGGGTTCGTGATGCTCTCGGCTGCCAAACGCAGCCAGTCCGCCACCCCGCGGGTGTGCTCGTTCACGTAGAAGGGGTTGAGGAAGTAGAGCCGATGCGGGTAGAGGTTCAGGTGCTTCCCTGCCTCCGTCACCGAACACAGCGAAGTCGTCACGATGCTGTGGTTCAAGAAGGGGTCGTGGGTGCGCCGCGGCAGCCACACAATGGTGTAGACGGTGTGACCGAAGCGGTAGTCCTGGTAACTCCGAATGAGTTCGACCTTCGCCACATCGTGGTAATAGAGGAAGCGGTCAGCATGGTAGTCGTAGCGCTGGCGCTGGATTTCAATGACCAGACGGTGTTTCGGGTCCTGAACGAAGATGTCAATCTTGATATCCACCGCGCCAACGGTCGGCACGAACTGCTTTTCCAGTTCGATGTTGTCGGCAGTGATGTCGAGGTCTACCCCAATGAGGTCCTTGACGAAGGCGGTGACGATGGCGGGGTCGCGGAAGAGTTTCTTAAAGACGACACTGTTATCGAGTGGGGCCAGGTGCATGGGAACCCTCCTCCTTTTCTTGCATGGGCCAGGTATTCCTTATCTTCACCCATCTTTGCCCATCTGCCCATCTTTCCCTATCACGGGCGCGATGCCAGCGGGCCGATGCTTGTCAGGTATCAGCCGGCGTGGTACTATAGGGAAAAATGGCGCGATGCCAACCGGAAGCCCCATCCATAACCAAAGCCAGAAACGAAAGCCAGAAATGGATGGGATATTTTGTGCTTCGTAAAGTATACCACATGGGGTAAGGAATTGTCTTTGCGGCCCTTCCGCAGGATACCCGGATCTTTCATCCTCTTACTGACCTTCAGCCTGATGGTCGGGTTGCTGGCCTACCAGTCGCCGGTTGACGATGGCGTGGCGATTGGTTGGCCGGGCGACCGCCTCTTTCTCGGCTCCAGCGCGGGGTTGGGGCAGGATGCGGTAGCGCGGGGGGATTTCTATGCGGATACGATTACGGATGATTCGCCCACCGGACGCAGCCGGTGGACGCGTCAGCACGCAGTTGTGAGCCTGCCATCTATCGGGGGTGGGGCGGAGCTAGAAATCACGCTGCTGGCTCAGGGATGGCCGGAGGATATCGTGCGGACCCCGGCGCGTGGGGCGAGCGCGGGTGTGGGAGAGGGGTATGCCCTGGTGGATGGCACGATGCAGCCAGTAGTGACGCTCCACGCCGATGGGCAGGTCATCGGCACGTTCGTTCCCTCGCCGTCCTGGGAGGCGTATCCCGTCCTGGTGCCGGCTTCGCTCCGCACTGCTCCCCACCTGACCCTCGATATCGAAACCTCGGCGGTGTTCACCGATACGCTGCGCGGGGCCGACCCCCGCGCAAAGGGACTGCGCCTGGCAGGTATCCGGGTTCGGGGGAGCGTTCCCTCGACTGGTTGGCGTGAGGGGCCGTCGCTCCGGGAGCAGTTTGCGGGCCTGGTGGCGCAGGTACTCCCTCCGGTGTGGCCGGTGGTCGGGGCGCTGGTGATAGTGGCGGTGCTGCTCTATACCCTGGTGGTGCGGCTCTTGCGCTCAACCTCACTGGCATTTCTCCTCGCGTCGGTGGGGGTTGGCGTGGCCGGGGTTGGTCTGGCAACGACGCGGATATGGGCGAGTGCGGGTCTGTGGGGAGCGGTGTGGCTGCTCATGCTGGCGCTGCTGCTGGCCTGGTCTCGCGTGCTCTTCCGCCTGGTTCGCCTGCTGGCCTGGCGCTACGGGCAGGGGAACACGCTGGGGTACGGGTTGCTGGCTGCGGTGCTGGCCTGGGTGGGGTATGCCGGGTGGAAGAGCGCTATGGCTGTGCGGGCGTTTCTGGAAGAAACCCAGGCGCTCAACGTGATGTTCCCGGATTCGCTGTTGACCGTGGTGCTGCTGGCCGGCTTGCTCGTGCTGCTGCTAGCGCCGGGGCGAGAGGGTGCTCCGTCATTTGCCACCAGGACCATTCAGTTGCTCCAGGGGGAGCGGACGGCCCCGTTCGTGCTGCTGCTGCTTGGCGGCATCTGGGTCGGGTATCAGACCCTGGTTATTTACCACCTCCCCTACGTGGGGCACGCCGACTATGCGGATAATGCCGTGGTTGCCCGCAACCTGGTGCGGGGGCGGGGATGGGTGGTAGATTACGTCACCCAGTTCTATCAGCTCTACGAGGGCACCACCCGGCCCCAGGAGACGTGGCCGCTGCTGCAACCAGTGTGGATGGCTCCCTTCCTCGCCATCTTTGGGGAGCAGGCGTGGGCGGCCAAAATTCCCAACCTCGTGCTGACCAGTGTGCTGCTGCTGCTGCTCTTCGCCATCGGGGCAACCCTGTGGGACCGCCGCGTGGGGGTCACGGCGGCGGTCCTGACCGTGACCAGCCACCTGTTCTTTACCCTCACCATCTACACGACCAGCGACCTGGCGTTTGTGGTGCTGAGCCTGGGGTCTCTGTTTCTGCTCATCCAGTCCCAGGAAAAGCGACCCGCTTGCTCTTCTGCTTTTCCTGCTTCTTTCACCCCCTCTGCGGTTCTTCCGTCGCTGCTGGCTTCGCTCCGCTCACGGTGGGGCGCACTCCTGGTCGGGTCGGGGGGGCTGACGGGGCTGATGATGCTCCAGAAGCCGGCGGGGGCGATGGTTGCGGTGGGGATGGGGGTATGGCTGCTGACCGATGCCGGCCGGAAAGCGGGCACCGGTCTTTCCTGGCGGTGCGCCTGGCGTCAACCTTCAGCGCTCTGGGCGCTGGCGGTGGGGCGGCTCGTGCCCTTTGCGCTGTGGGCGGGGGTGGCGCTGCTGGTACTATCGCCCTACCTGGCGCGCAATATGGTGCTCTTCGGCACGCCGGTCTATTCGACCGAAAGTTACGATGCCTGGGTGCTGGGGTATCGCGGCAACAGCGAAGAAGCGTGGAATGACATCTACCGCGTCTATCTGCCGGAGTTGGGAGGAGAAGGGGTGCCCGATAGAAGCTGGCTCTTGCGGTGGGGATTTGACCGCACGTTCGATAAGTTGCAGACGCAGGTGGTCGCCGTGCGCGACTACCTGCTGCCGGTGTGGTCGGGACTGCCGGGGCCGCTCACTGGCGCGAATAATCATAATCATGGTCAGCTTCTATTTCTGGGGCAGAGCGAACGCAAAAACCTCTTTGCTCCGACCGGCGCGTGGCTCTCGCTGGTGGGGGTGCTGGTGGCGCTCTCGTTCCGCCGGCGGTTGCTCAGCTTGCTGGCGCTGGCCTTTACTCCCTACACGCTCTTTCTGCTGACCTACTGGCATGCCAACGAAGCCCGCTATTTCCTGCTGCTCATCCCCTGGCTGGCCCTGCTCTCGTCGTGGGTGCTCTGGGCCGCGTGCGACCGTCTGGTGCGTATCGGGGAGGCCTGGGGAAGTCTGGTGGGGCTGATGCTCGTGGGGGCGGCGGTGGTCAGCATCATTCAACCGTCGTGGCCGATCATCACCGACAAGGTGCAGCGGGAGCCGCTGGTGTGGGCCCCCGACCTGGCAGCCTATGCGTGGCTCCGGGCGCATACGCCCCCCGATGCGGTGGTGATGACGCGCAACCCCTGGCAGCTCAACTGGCACACCGAGCGGCCCGCGGTGATGATTCCCAATACGAGCAACTGCGAGACATTGGCGTTCCTGTCCCGTCACTACCAGGCCCGGTACCTGATTTTCGAGCACCTTCAGCGGGTCAAGGGCGATGTGGCCCGTCTCCTGTCCCCGCTGATTCTGGATGCCGGCGCGCAGGCGGGTGACACCCGCTCCCTCCCCGGCCATTGCTTCGCGGGTAATTTTACCCTGGTGTATGCCAGCCCGACGGAGCAGGATCGCGTGCTCATCTACGCATTTCCGGAGGGGCAAAGATGATGAGCTTTGCGTTCACCGCAACAGGTGTTTGTTCTGCCTCCTGTGAAATGGGACCACTCCTGTTCAAGCAGGGAACAAGATAGTGCTATAATAGGTCACTGGTCGAGCGTGTGAGGGTCATGACTGTTTTTCTATCCTATGCGTATTTTAATGCTCACCTCATCCTACCCCCTGTATGCCGGCGAGACGACCGCGCCGTTCATTGAGGAGATAGCGGCATCGCTGGCGGCACGTGGGCACACCGTCCAGGTGGTGGCTCCCTGGCACCCGAACCTCCGGCGTGGGCCCGTTGAGCGCGGGGTGCATCTCCACTTTTACCGCTATGCTCCCCACCCGTCGCTCAACATCTGGGGCTATGCCCGGTCGCTGCTTGGCGATACCGCGCTCAGGCGAACGACGCTGGCGGCGGGGCCGTTTGCCCTGGCGGGGTCGGTGCGGGGGTTGCTCAATGCGGCAGGGTTTGCTGCTGCTCACGCTTCTGGTCCCTGCACCAGATGCCAGTTCGAGGTGCTCCATGCCCACTGGGTCATTCCCAACGGCCCCCCGGCGGCCCTGGTGGCGCGGTGGCACCGGCTCCCGCTGGTTGTCAGCCTGCATGGGAGCGATGTCTACCTTTCGGAACGCCACTGGCCGGTGGCGGCGGTGGCCGGTCTGACCTTCCGGGCCGCCTCAGCCGTGACCGCGTGCAGCACCGACCTGCACCGGCGCGGGGTGCAACTCGGCGCACGGCCAGCTACCAGCCACGTTATTCCCTACGGCATCAACCCCCAGGAATTTCGCCCCGACCCGTCGGCTCGGGCGCGGGTGCGGAGCGAACTGGCGCTGCCAGAGGACGCGCCACTGGTGGTGGGGTTGGGTCGCCTGGTCTATAAGAAGGGCTTTGATGTGCTGCTGGATGCCTGGGCGCGGGTGGTGGAGCGCTTCCCCCAGGCGCTGCTGGCGCTGGTCGGCTATGGTGACCTGCGGGCCGACCTGGAGCAGCAAGCGGTTCGCCTGGGGATTGCCAGCCGGGTCCGCTTCACCGGGCAACTGGAGCGTCAGCAGGCTGCGGCCTACCTTGCCGCGGCGGATGTCTTTGCGCTGCCGATTGTGCAGGACCGCGGCGTGGATGGCCTGCCCAATACGCTGCTGGAGGCCATGGGTGCGGGCCGAGCCATTGTCGCCTCGCGGGTTGCGGGGGTGCCGGACGTGCTGGAGGATGGCCGCCACGGGCTGATGGTGCCGGAGCGCGACCCTGCGGCGCTGGCGGGAGCTATTGCCCGTCTGCTGGATGACCGGGCGCTGGCTGAGCGTCTGGGGAGGGCGGCGCGGCAGCGCATTGAAACCGAACTCACCTGGGACCGAACAGCGGCACGGTTTGAGCAAGTGTACGAAGCTGTGACGAGTGACGAATGACGAATGACGAATGACGAATGACGAATGACGAATGACGAATGATGCGTGAATTCTGGTTTCGGGGCAGCCTGCGCTCCCTCCCCCGCTTCCGGTTCGGCAACCATGCTGCCCGGTCTATTCCCCTGGTGCTCTTCATGGCCGCGCTGCTGCTCGGTTGCTACCGCCTGGAAGCCCAGAGCCTCTGGCTGGACGAAGGCACCACCTGGCAGACCATCCAGCAGGGGTGGGGCGTGCTCCTGGCCGACCTCTTCAGCCCCGCTTCGGCCTATCCCCTCTACCATGTGCTGCTGAAGGGGTGGGTAGTGCTGGTGGGCGATAGCGAATGGGCGCTGCGGTTTCCCTCGGCAGTCGCCGGGGCCGGGGCCGTGGTCCTGCTCTTCCTCACGGGCCGGGAGATTGAGCAGCAAGAGCAGGAAGCTAGCGGCGGGCAGATTCGTTCTCTCTTTCCCCTTGCTGCTGCGCTGCTGCTGCTGGTCTCGCCGTTTGCGCTCTGGTATGCCCAGGAAGCCAAAGCCTACAGCCTGCTGCTGCTAGTCTCCACGGCGCTGCTCTGGAGCCTGCTGCGGGCACTGCGTGGAGATACCCCCCGCGCCTGGGCGGTCTACGGGGCGATAGCCCTGACGAGCCTGCTGGTTCATCGGTTGGCGGTGCTCCTGCTCGTGGCCTCCTGCGCCGTGCTGCTTGTTCGGCGTCCCAGTCTCGGTCCCTGGCGCTGGCCTGCGAAGGGGGCGCTGGTGGGGCGGCTCCTGGTGTTGGCGGCGCTGAGTGTGGGGGTCGTCTGGACGATGACCCAGGGGTTGGGCGGCGAAAGAGCCGCCACCGGGGCGCACAGCCAGGCGCAGGGAGGGTTGGCGCTGTGGCTCACGCTGGTGCGCTTCAGCGTTAACCGCGGGCCGGGCGAAGTTCCCTGGTGGTGGCTGCTTCCCTGGGGCATACTCGCGGCGTGGGGCATGGGGAGCCTGCTAGCGCGGGCGGTTCACTGTTCTCGCTCCGCTTTTGTGATACTCTGTTTTCTGCTCATCCCGACGGGGTTGTTTCTCATCCAGCTTGAATATACGCGGTTGTATGAGCCGCGCTACCTGATGCTGGTGTATCCGGCGTGGGTGCTGCTGCTGGCCTTCCCCCTCACACGACCCCACCCCCCGCTGGAACAGCTCGTTGCTGCGTCGGTCGGTGCCGCGGTAGTGATAAATGGGGCCGTCCTGCTGCAACCAGGGTTGGGCTTGTTCTCCGGTGCTGCGGTGAAGGAACCCTACCGCGAAGCCATCCGGGTGCTGGCCCGGCGGGTCCACCCCGATGACGTGGTGGTGCTGCATCCTTCCTATCTCAAGCCGCTCTACGACTACTACATGCCCCGCTGGACCAGCGACCCGCCGCCACCGCCAGCGCTGTTTGCCGATTTCAAGCAGGGGCAGACGGAATTTACCCAGCGGGAGTGGGACACGGCCCGGCGGGAGTATTTTGCCGGGCACCTGCGCAGTTTCCTGTTGATTGCGCCTGAGCACGCCCGGACGGTGGATGTCCCCGATTCCGCCGCTGGCGATAGCTATGGCCTGTTGGGGCTGTACTACCAGTATAGCCGCGAACAGAAAAAGTGGCCCTGTGGCATCATGAAGCTGAACGGGGTACACTTGCTGTGCCAGGAATCGCCCGAAGCCTATGAGACCGGCGAAGTGCCCGGCCCTCCGCACCGCACGGCCTGGTTCGCCGCA
>JAAUSY010000298.1 GCA_012032475.1 Chloroflexaceae bacterium | reverse complement strand
GGGGTGGGGGTAGGGGGAATATCCTCCTCCCCCGCTGCTTCCGATGGCGTACAGGCGGCAAGTCCTGCCAGCAGCACCAGCAGCACCCCTATCCCGATGAACCCTGGTATCCCTGGTATCCCTGGTATCATTCGCATCATTCGCATCATCAAGCCTCATCCTCCCTGCTGGTCTTCTCCCGAACTTGAGTGAGCGATGGCTCTGACCCTGAGCGTAGTTCTCCTCATCACCCGTCACTCACCAGGTCTTACGGCATAGCCCTGATGAGCGGTTGCACCGAACCTCCCACATCCAGGAGATAGCCGTTATAGTCCGGGTCAACCTGCTGCGCACAATCGCTCGGCTCCCCGCCATTGGCAACACAATCCTGGAAGGCGCTGGCAGTGTTCTGAGCTTCCACTAGCGCAGCATCCAGGTCGGCTTTGCCGTCCATCGCCAGGTTGATGGCTTCCAGCAACCAGTAGCTCATGTCTGACATCTCGGTGGCTTCCTCGTTTATCGCCGTTGCGCCAGCCACGGCCAGCGTTTGCTGATAGACCCGCGCAAGCTCCGCGGTTCCGGGCTGCGCCTGAGACAGGTAGGCTTCGGACTGCGCCACTGACATGCGGGCTGGAATGGTCCAGCGCAGCAGCGCAACATTCCCCGAAAGATACTTGAGCCATTCCCAACACGCCTGCGGATGGTCTGCCTGCGCTGAGATATGGAGCGACTCAGAATATCCCAGGTCGTCGCTGCTCAGCCCTCCGCCGCCAATCGGGAGCGGGGACATCCCTACCTCAAAGTTCCGTCCCGTTCCCATTTCTCCGCCTTCTGACATTCCAAACATCCCATGCCCATAATCAAACCACATCCCGGCCCGGCCACTCTGAATGAGTTCAAACGACTCGTTATTATACTGGTTGTCACGCTGGTAGGGCAAGGAGATGGGCGGCATCACCCCATGCATCTTCGACAGGTCAAGGTACCACTGGATGGCAGCAACCACCCTGGGGTCGCTATAGTTGGGTTGCACGTGCTCGCCGCTCCCAATGGTGAGCTGCCCCCCGAACTGACGGACAAAGAAAACGATATCCTGGATGGGCATGCCGACCGGGACGTAGCCATACTGCCTGGTGTCGCCTTCACCGGTGGTGAGTGCCAGGGCCGCCGCCAGAAAGTCGTCTGTCGTCCACGAGGCCGACGGGGGCATGATACCGGCGGCGTCAAACGCGGTGCGGTTGTAGTGCAGGGTGCGCATCATAAAGCCCTGGGGCAACCCAATAAGCTGCCCGTTGCGCCGGTACTGCGCCAGCAGCGCCGCGGGGTAGTCATCCTGCGAGAAGGTCGGGTCGGCATCGAACAGGGGTTGGAGGTCCAGCAGATAGCTGCTCGAAGCCTCTTCGGGGGGAGAACCACTCGAAGTAAAGCAATCGTAGCTGCGAGCAAGCTGCGACAGTTCCAGGGGGCCAGTCATGACACTGGTGGAGGCAATTTCGATGAAAAAGTCCGGGTGTTCCTCGTGAAAGGCCCGCGCAATCTGGCGCAGTTCGGTTGGGCTGGCGTTCATCGAGAAGAACGAAAGAGCTATCGCGCCTTCCGGTGCCTCCTGGGGTTCGGGGGTCGCAACGGTCACCGGGCCGGTGTCTGGTTCGGACGTCGGGGTGAGCTGGACTTCGGCCACGCGCTCTTCAAGCTGCATCTGTGCTTCGGCAAGGGCTTGCTCCACATCCTCCTCTTCCCCACTGAACAGCGGCATCAGCGCCTCCCCCAGAACGCTCCACCCCACGCTGTCGGGGGTCCGTTGGAGCATCGGGGGTTGGTGTTCCAGCGCCCACTGATACGCTGCGGCTTCTTCCTCTTGCATCTGGTCCCAGTAGCCCATTTCCTCCGCGACCGAGCGGCGGGCCGGGAAGAGGCCCGGAGCCATCATCCTCGAACTTATCTCTGCCGCCATCTGCTGGTCTATCTGCTGGCGCGACAGAAACTCAACCCAGGCCCACGCGGCCTCCGGGTGGCGCGTCCCGCTGCTGATAATATAGCCCTCCCCGCTTCCAAACCCAACGACATTGGCGGACAGGTCAGGGTAGGGAATATGTCCAACGTCGAAGGAAAACGAGGAGCCGCCTACCGCTCCTTCGGGATTGAAGGCTGCCCCTACCACAACCTCATGGTCCCATATCCCCACCCGACCGTCCTGAATGAGTTGCGGCGGGTTGATTTCGGGGTCCGTGCGTGGCCGAATTCGGGTTGGAGGAGGGCCCCACTTTCCTTCATTGCCAGGATTCTGCGCACAATCGTGACGATTTCCTCGCGGTCAAGCTGCATCTCCTGCGCCGGGACGGTCAGCAGATCTATTCCTTCCTGTTCACACAGCGCAAGGAAGGTGAAGAATCCCCCGGACTGGTCAAAGAAACCATATGTTTCAACGGCCGGTCCTCGCCTGGTCGCCATCTGTTCCGCGGCCCCAAGCAGGTCGTTCCAAGCCCATCCGGCTTGCGGTTCGGGGAGACCAGCGGTCTGAAAAAGCGCTTTGTTGTAGGAAAGGACCTGGACGCGAATGCGTCGCGGCAATCCCCAGATACCTTCGCTGGTCGTATACTGGTTGAGCGCGGCGGGGTAGAAGTCAGCCCGGTCAAAGTTCGGGTCGGCCTCCATCAGCGGGGTGAGGTCCAGCAGCAGGTTGCTGCGCAGGGCTTCGGGCGAAATTCCCCATGATATGGCGGTGTCGGCTCCGGAGACGACTTGCCGGAGGGTGTCCGTGGGAGACTCGATGGAATTCTGACCCCGCTGCACCAGGTCTTCCATGGGCACAATCACCACGGTGATAGCCGGGTGTTCTTGCATAAACTTCTCTGCCAGTGGCTCAAACAAGTGGCGCTCATAATCCCAGGCGGCAAAGGAAATGGTCACCGCTTCGCCGTTGGACGGCGAACCAGGGGTGCCCACCCCGATACCCAGATGCTCACAGGCAGAGAGCAGCATCGCAAGGAGCACCACCAGGGCTACCATCTTTCGTGTTCCGGATCTGAAATTGCTCTTCATTGGCTCACATTCTCCATCTACCATCTATCCTCCGTCTCCTGTCTTCTCTTCTGTCGGTGGTTCCGGACCCTATTATGCACCAGAACCGCCCGGTCCAATCTGATATCGGGCTGATATGTGCTGAGACGATGGGACGATGGCCCGGTGGTATAGACGCTGTTTCGTTCCATAAAGTTCCACATGTGCTACCATGAAGATAGTATAGAGAGAGTTAGAGAACTGAAAATGGTCCCCATCCCATTGGCGATAAGAAAGAAAAGGAGCACCCGATGCGGTTTGCCAATCCCAAAAACGATGTGGCCTTCAAGAAGATTTTCGGCAACGAGCACCAGCCGGCCATCCTCATCTCGTTCCTGAACGCCGTGCTGGACCTGCACGGCGAGCG
>JAAUSY010000297.1 GCA_012032475.1 Chloroflexaceae bacterium | reverse complement strand
GGCACCCCCGTGGATGGTCAACTCGGCGGGCCACCCACCCGCGTGTCCTCATTCTCCACTGCGGCAACCGCTTTTCGCAGCAGGTCTGCCAGCGGAGCCACGCTGTGCCAGCGCCCTTCGTAGGGGTTGATGCTGCCTGGTAGACCAGTTCAAGCTGCCGCTGGAGCAGCGCCTTTATCGGCAACCCTTCGATGTCATCCGTATGCTTCCCCGCCTCGACCTGCCGCGAAAAGGAAAAGAGCAGTTCCTCAACCAGGCTGCCCTTCTCCTCGCAGACCGGGCACGGCAGATAGCGGTAGCCGTGGCAGGTCGGGCAGACTTCCGGCAGCTTCTCGGTGCTGACCCGGTGGTCCGGGTTGCGGACCTTGCGCGAATGCTCAACCGTGCCTTTCCCCTGGCAGGTGGGGCAAACCACCGTAGACCGTCCCTGACACTCGTCGCACGGCACCACCCGCTTGGAATTGGGCCACACCAGTTCTTGCGGCTTCACCTCGCTCAGACGGGGAACATCGGGGACCGCTATCTCCCACAGTTCGGGCATCGGCAGAATGGGGTTGCGCTCATCCTCCTGGATGGGGCGTCGTCGTGGCGAAAGCGTGGTGCGGGTTTCGTAGAGCGTGCGCAACTCGTAGAAATAGATATTGTAGCTGACAATCTGCTCAAGCTGCACCAGATGCCCAAGCGAGGGACGGCGAAAGTGGCCCTTGCGGCTCCAGCGGTTGAGCAGCCGGCGGATCGCATCCGCCCGGTGGAGCGTATCGGCGCGGGAGCGGCTCCGGCTCATATAGCCCTGGTCGAGCAAATCGCCAAGCACCGTCTCTACGGGGTTTTCCAGCCACTCGGCGGCTGGCTCCCACCGCGATTCCTCCATATCATCAGGAGACCGTTGCACGTGGTCATGCAGCGCCCGCCGCAGCGCAGCTACCGCCTCCCCCGTGCTCACAAAGCGAGCCGCCGGGTCAACATCCAGCATCCCTTGAAGCACCGCATCGGCATGACCGAGCGATGGGTCAACGCTGGAAAGCGAGGGCAAGGCCATCCCCGGTGCGGGGGGAATGGTGCCGCTGAAGGCATGGAAGAGCAGCGCCCCCAGGCCATAGACATCCAGTGCTGGCGATGCCTCGCTCTGGTCCAGGCGTTGTTCCGGAGCCGAATAGGGCGTCAGATAATCCGCCTCGTCAATGCTGCTCAGGTCGGGCGTGTCCGGGCTGGCGGCCAGGCTCAGGTTGGTCAGGTAGGCCACGCCTTCGGGGGTCAGCAGCACGTTCGAAGGCTGGATATCGCGGTGGAACACGTTGTGCGCGTGCAGGTAGTCGAGCACCCCGGCCAGTTGCGTGGCAACGCGCAGCACCAGCACCGGGTCGAGCGGGCCACCCTCCAGCACTGCGCTGAGGAGATGGCACTCCATGGTGGGGGTGACCATATAATACCCATACCCATCATCGTAGCCAGCGTCAATGACTGGCAGCAGGTTCGGGTGGGTGAAGTGGGCCGCCAGACGGGCCGCCAACTGGAACCGGCTGACGGACACCCAGTCGGTCCGGCGCAGGATATGAACCTGCACGGGCCGGTCCAGAGTCATATGCGAGGCTGCGTAAATCGTCGCCAGTTCGTCCTGCCGGATTTGCCGGTGCAGGCGGTAGCCGAGCAGTTCCCCATCTCCCCCTCTGGTGGGGTGAAATGAGGAAGCGTCCGGTCCGCTCAGTCCTGGTGTCGCCACAATCCCCCCTGTTCCTTCGTCCCGGTCATTCCTTCCCCATGCATGAACGAACGCAACGGTGCCTATCATCCCGTCAGCCTGCGCAGGGCCGTGTATCCACCGGGCCGCCGAAGATAATCGGTTCCTGGTCGCGGAGCGAACCCGCGCAGAAATGGCGCTCCCGGCCAAGCCGGTCGAGTGCCTGCTCGAAGTAAGCCTGGATATCGGGGGCAAAGTAGTCGACCGGGTTGACGGCATGGCCCGGATTGACCGGTGGTTGGTGCGGGTCGGTGCTAGGCAGCAGGTGGGGCGGCACCGGGCGTATCTCAAAGTGCAGGTGGGGCCCGCCGTAGTCGCCCGACAGCCCCACCACATCGCCGGGGCGCACCGGCTGCCCCTTCCGCACGACCACCTGGCTGGCGTGCCCGTAGATGGCGTAGACGTTCCCATAGCGTAGTATCGCAATCATTGGCGGGCACCCCCCGAACGGGCAATCGCGGTTTGCCACCCCGGCGCACACCACCACCCCGTGCCCGATAGCAAGCAGCGGAGTCCCCACCGGCACGGCAAAATCAATGCCTGGGTGGTGCCCCTGACACGCGCCGTAGTAGGCGCGACCGCGGCCCGCAGCAAACCGCGTGTAGCCATAGAACTGGGAAATGCGCGGGTTCCCCGCCACCGGCAGCATCGTGAAGACCGGGCGCTTGCGGCTCAGAGCATCGCCCGGTTCGCCGGGGTCTGGCTCCGGGGCGTCCTTTTCTGGTTCTGGTTCTGGCGCTTCCTCCGAAGCCGCCGGAGCCACCAGGTAGCTCAGCAAGAGCGGCTCGCTCTCCGGGGCGTCTGCCGGTGCATAGAGTGTATCCAGTGCAAACACCTGGACCATGAAGGTGGTTCCCTCCAGGTCCACGGGGTAGATCCCGGAAAGCGGGGTACCGAGCTTCTTGCTGGCTGCCAGCAGATGGAAGGGGGAGTCCGGGTGGTAGGGAGTGCCAGAGACGCGGCAGGTCTCCTCCCACAGCGCGGTGTATAGCGCCTCGGAACTCGCCGGGGTATGGCTTAGCTGCCGCACGTCGAACCAGTCGGGCACCGGGCAATAGAGCGTATCGCCAGCGAAGACTTGCATCGCATATTCCTGCCCATCCACGGTGATACGGTGGCTGTCGCCCAGGGCCGGGCCAAGCTGGTGGGCCATAGCAAAGCCGTGAAAGGCCCAGTCGGGGTGCAGTTCCGTCCCCACCGCCCGGTAGGTCGCCTCCAGCAGTTTGAGCGCCAGACCACCGCTCGGCATCCGGCCACCGAGCAGCGTGGTCAAACGCTGCACCTTGCCCCAGCGGGGAATCTCATTCAACAGCGTATCGCTTGCGAACGGCTGATAGCCATACTGCTTGCCATCTACCTCAAGGTAGTGCGCTTTTCCGGCGGTGGGAGCCAGGGGAGCGCCCAGACGGTGCCTGACGGCATAGCGATGGAACGCCCAGTCTTTGCGAAAGCCTTCTCCGCGCTGGTGGAAGGTTTCGTTCTGGAGCAGATACCAGAACGCTTCGACGTCCCGCAGGTCCTGGTCAGGATGAAACGAAACCTCCCACACGAGCGGCAGAAAGAGCGTCCGCCGCGGTGGCGGGGGCGCGTCCTGCTCTGCAAGGTGGCTGTCGGCGGTCGCCGGCTGAGGCCCCCCCCGGCCCGTTGCCGGCACCGGGGACGTCCCCGGTG
>JAAUSY010000296.1 GCA_012032475.1 Chloroflexaceae bacterium | reverse complement strand
CATCAGCAGGCTGCCACAAGTATCCCCCCAGGGGGCCGATGTCGCGCTGCTGCTGCAGCAGAACACCGTCGTCCGCGATGTCGTGGACGAATTTGGTTATTTTGCGCTGGACAATGTGACAGCCGGGCATTACACTATGCGTATAGATCTGGCGCCCGACAGTATCTTGATTGAAGGAATTGCGTTGGTATGACTCCCGAGCACATGGCCGACCTCCTGATCGCGCATCGTCAGCAGCCTGACCTGCAGCGCATCGTGGATGAGTTGCGCGAGCAACTGACACTGGAGGTCGTAGCCGTGCTCAAACAACGGGTGGACAAAGAAAAATTTTCCAACGCCCACACGGCCCTCCAGATTGCCGAGATAGCCCAGACCGTAGCGGCGTCCCTCCCGGCCAGCGCCGAAGCCCTGCCCCTGGCCCTCTGGACACGCGGCAATGCCCTATGTCATCTCTGCCAATATCAGGAGGCCCTTGACTGCTACCGCCGGGCCGAGGCAAGTTATGCCCGGCAAAACCAGATAGAAAGCGTTGCTATCCTCCAGATCAATCAAGTCGCCGTGCTGCAGGAATTGGGCGATTTTCCTACGGCGCTGGAGCTAGATCGCCTCGCTCGGCAAACGTGTGCCATGCTCGGCCCCGAAGCCCAGGAATATCTCGCCGCCCTGGATATGAACATCGGCTCGGCCTACCAGCAGATGGGCGACCTGGCCGCCGCCCTGGCCGCCTATGAACGCGGGCGAGCCAGCAGCGCAACGCTCGGCGCGAGGTAGAAGTTGCCCATTTTGACATTAAACCGCGCCAATGTCCTCGAAGAAATGGATCGCTTTGCCGATGCCGAAAGCTTGCTCACCACCGCCCGGCCAGTCGCTCCAACAGGCCGGACAATACCAGGAGGTGGCCCGCGTAGACCTCAACCTGGGTGTCCTGGCCTATCGCCGGGGCAATTACCAGGGCGCCTTGCGCTACCTCGAATCTGCACATCGCGGGTTTGCCGCTATTCCCATACCAGGCGAAGTAGCTGTCGTCAGCCTCTATCGTTCCTTTGTCTATCGTGATCTAAATCTCTTTCAGGAGATGATTACCCTTGCTGCTGAGGCCACCCAGACCTTTGAGCAAGAGACAACCCGCTGGCAGCAGGCCATGGCCTTGATCAATCAGGGCATTGGCTATCAACGCCTCGGCATCCACATGATGGCGGAGCAGCTCTTCAAAAAGGCCCGCCGTATTCTGCGCCAACGGAAAGCCCAGGCCCGTGTCTTGATGCTCGATGTCGATCGTGCCAACCTGTTCTTTGAAATGAACCAGGTAGATACCGCCTGCCGATTAGCGCGGCGGTTAGAACCACATCTTGAGCAGCACCCCTCGCCCAGCCTGGCCGCCCGGCTGCATATTTTGCTCGCTCGCTGTGCGTTCAACCGTGACCCACCGGACCAGACCGTGGCCCGTCAGCGTACTGCTACCGCCCTCGCCATTGCCCGTACCCACCATCTCACCGATGTCACCATTGATGCCTATTATCTCCTGGGGCAAATCCTAGAGCAGGCTGGCGACGAGCCGGGCGCCTTGCACCACTATCGCACCGCCATGCAAACGATTGAGCAGGTGCGCAGTGGCTTGCCCGTTGACGAGTTCCAGATGAGCTTTATGGACAACAAGCTGCCCATCTACGAAGATGTCGTCCGCTTGAGCCAGCACCTGGAATCGCCCGTCGAGGTTTTCTACACCCTCAACCTGGCCCATCGCGCACCCTTTGTCGCCTTGACCCCGGTGATGCCCACCAGCACCTCCTCATTACCCGATGACCCCACGCTCACCACGCGCCTGCGTGAGTTGCGCGAAACCTGGCACTGGTATCAAAGCAAACTGGAAGGCATGGGCCAGCTTGATACGGACACTGCCGCCATCCAGCAGGATGCCGCCACCGAAGACCGTATGCGCCAGCAGTTGCATGAACTGGAAACGTCTATTGCCGACCTCACCCGGCGCTGGCAAGTTGGCAGTTCCAGCCAGCCAGCCGCCGCTATGCCCTATGCCGCACCTGCCAGCCAACTCTTCGCGCCAGCCCAGGCCCAAGCCTTTCGCGCCACGATCCAGCAGAGCCTGGGTCTCGGTGAGCTGCTCTTACACTACACGGTCATTGCGGGGCAGTTTCACATCATGCTTCTTACCCGTACCACCATCCAGATGCTCCCCGCCGTTATGCCCGCTGCACCATTACAACGAGTCCTCCGCTCGTGGCGCTTCCAGATGGAGCATATGCAAGGTGACATGCTGGAGACGGGACGCAATGCAACGCATGCCCACCTCACCCGGTTCTACACGGCCCTGGTTGCGCCCCTGGAACCGTACCTGACTGGCTACGAGCATATCTTTCTCGTTGTGCCGCCGGGTTGGCACGACCTGCCTATTGCGGCCTTTTTCGATGGGCGCAGCTACCTGGTAGAACGCTTTCGGCTGACCTACCTTTCGGCACCGGAAGTCCTGCTCAATCGGTCAACGCAACATCCGCTGCCACCCGCTCATCCCGATCTCCAGCCCGCCGCCCTCATCATGGGCTACTCCGATGATGGGCGTTTACCCTATGCGCTTGAGGAAGTCCACCAGGTGGCCAGCGCCCTTCAGCCCTATCTGCACACCACCGTTGTCGTGGAGGATGCTGCAACGATGGACTGCCTGCGGGCGGCCAGTCAACATATCCATCTCTTGCACTTTGCCACCCATGCCGCCTTTCGGCAGGATAACCCGCTCTTCTCCTGGATGCGCCTGGTTGATGCCCGCCTGACGGTCGCTGACCTGTGCGAAATGACCCTCCCCCAGCGCCCCCTGGTCGTGCTGAGTGCCTGCGAAACCGGGCGCGGGCAGCCACGCGGCGGGGGACTGCTCGGCATGGGGCGCGGTTTTCTGGCTGCCGGGGCATCGGGTCTCATTGTGGGCTTGTGGAAAGTGGCCGATCACACATCAGCCCAGTTCATGACTGACCTGTACACCTCGCCCAGGACGGCTCACCCTCTGAGCGATCCCGCCGCCGCTCTGCATACCGCCCAGCTTTGTGCCCTGTCCCGTCACCATCCGCCCTTCGTCTGGGCCGGCTTTATCTTTATCCAGGGCTAATCACTGATGCAACAAAGGACCTACCATCACATGCATAATAGTACACATCGCCGATTGATCAGCCTGGCACTGCTTGTGCTCCTGTCCAGCCTGGCATGCCTACCTGGCTCAACCTCGCTGCAGGCTGCACCATTGTCCGCCCCCGTCCCCGAAGCCATCACTACCTTACAGGGACGCAACTGCCGCTCAACCAAACTGGCATCCGTGAGTAGCGAAACCCACTCGCACTCAATTTGCTGTTTAGCACCCCAGATCCTTTACGGAAACCGAGGCCCAGTGACGCAGGACGCGCCGAGCA
>JAAUSY010000295.1 GCA_012032475.1 Chloroflexaceae bacterium | reverse complement strand
GTGGGGGCTTGCAGGTCGGCGATCAGGCGCAGGGGGCCTGGTGCGGTCTGGTCGCCCGTGAGGGGCCCGGCCTTGAACCAGCACCCGGCGGTTGCGGAGCGGACGCCTGCTTGTTTGGCATACTGACGGAGTTTCATGGCACAAGGGTACCAGAAAAACCAATGTTCGTCAATCGTTCGCTATGATTTGGGGAAATAGTTTTTCACACCGACTATGGCTCCTGCATGTCGTGCTGGTGGTGATGATGGGCACGCTGACTGGTCGCCTCTACCAGCTTCAACTGGTGAGCGGCGATAGGCAGCGCTTTGGCGGCACAGTCGAGGTCAATACCACGCGCTATGTCCCCGTGCAGCCACGCCGGGGCGAGATTCTGGCGAGCGACGGGAAGACGCTGCTGGCCGAGAGTGTGCCCACCTTTGCCATCGCGGTGATGCCAAGCCGCCTCCCCTCTGCCCGGAGCGAACCAGAACGGCGAGAACTGGTTCTGGGGCGGCTGGCCCAGGTCGTCGAACTGACCAGTACCCTGGCGATTTCTCCCACCAGCGCTCTCTGGACTACCCCCGGCCTGGCCCAGTCCCTGGCGCAGATAGGCGGGACGACCACCCTCTCTCAGTCCCACCCCCTGCCGACCGACCCGCCAGCCATGCGCACGTTCGATGTGTCCCCGCACCACACGCTCGACGCGATTGAACTTGCCCGGCAGCATCACCAGGTGCTCACCTTCCACAACCCGATTGAGCAACTCATCAGCCACAACACGACGCGATACTACCAACTCGCCGTCATCAAGGAGAATATTTCGCCCGACCTGGCCCTGGCCGTGCGCGAAAACTCCCTGCACCTCCCAGGGGTCGAAGTGGTCGAACACTATCAGCGGCGCTACCCCCAGAGCGCCCGTATCCCCTCCCTCTCGCACCTCCTGGGATACATCGGGAGCATTGATGAATGCGAACTGGTGACCGAAAACCCGGCCATCTCCTGGCTGGATAGCCTGCTCGACATCCTTGGGCATACCGTCAACTGCGGTATCCTTCAGAAGCACATCAACCCCAGAGTGATCGGTATCCTGCCCTATCTCCACAACGACCGCATTGGCAAATATGGACTGGAAGCCAGCTACGAATCCGTCCTGCGCGGGAGCATCGGCATCAACTCGCTGCTGGTTGACGCCTTTGAGCGCCCCGTCGGGGACAGCCGGGTGCGCTACCCCGTGCAGGACGGTCAGAACCTGGTGCTGACCATAGACCCGGCGTTCCAGCTCCAGACCGAGCATATCCTCCACCGCTGGATTGCCGAAGGTGAAGCCCGCCGCCAGAATGCCAGCGAAGCCTACAAGCGCGACTACCCGCCCATCACCAGCGGGGTCGCCATCGCGATGGACCCGCGCACGGGCGAAGTTCTGTCCATGGTCAGCTTACCCGCCTACGACAACAACATCTGGGTTGACCCGTCGCGGGCCGACGAGCTGCGCCATCTGCTCAACCCCTCCGACGAAGAGTTGCAGCGCCTTTCGCCCCTCTTCAACCGGGCCATCGCGGGTCTCTATCCTCCGGGGTCATCGCTGAAGCAGTTTGTCGGGGCGGTGGCGCTCCAGAAGAACGTCATTGGCGTAGACACGAAACTGCGCGACCCTGGAAAGATTATCCTCGAAGAGCGGGGGGGCACCAACTTCGTGCTGCCCAACTCAACCACCAGGGATAACGGCGAAATCACCGTCTCCGACGCCCTGATGGTCTCATCGAATGTCTTTTTCGCGAGCGTGGCCGGCGGGAACGAAGACGCCATCAACCTTGGCGCTCAGGCCACGCGTATCCAGGGATTGGGCATCGAGGGGCTTTCGGAGGGGCTGGGGTGGTTTCACTTCGGGCGCACTACCACCATCACCTTGCCACGCGAGGCGAGCGGGCGCGTGCCCGACCCCATCTGGAAATCCCACGTGCTGCGCGAACCGTGGACGACCGGCGACACCTACAACACCGCTATCGGGCAGGGCTACCTGGAAGTCACCCCGCTCCAATTGATTACCGCTGCTGCCGCCGTTGCCAACGGTGGGACCATCTACCGCCCTCAGTTGGTTCAGGTGATGACCGACAACACCGGTGCCGTCATCCACACGCAGCAACCAGAGGCGCTATCGCACGTCCCGATTGACCCGACCTACCTCGCCGTGGTCCACGAGGGCATGCGGCGTTCGGTCACCGAGGGGTATAACCGGGCCGCACGGGACGCCTGTTCGGGGGTGAGCATTGCGGGCAAGACCGGAACAGCTGAGTTTGGCGCGGTGATTACCCGGGCCGACGGCACCCAGACCCGCCGGAGCCATGCCTGGTTTGTTGGGTTTGCCCCCTACGAAGACCCCCAGGTCATCGCGCTGGTGCTGATTGAGGGCACCGGCGACTTGAACGACGGTTCGGCAACCCTGGCCGTGCCGGCGGTCACACAAATCATCCAGTCGGCGCTTGGCATTCAAGCCCCCGCCGACCGACCAGGGTATTGCCCGGACATGCCACAGTGGTAGCTACCAGGTATGAATCAGGCCGGATGCCAGAAAGACCCCGATCACAATCGTGCTCGTCAACCCCAGGCCAGCCGTCACCTGCAACGGCGTGTGGTTGCGCGTGCGCACCCTGGACCACCCGACGGCAAGCGCACAGACCCACAGCAGCAGGCCCAGAAATGGTGTGTAGACGACCGTCACCGTTGCCAGCATCGCCACTGCGGTGGCGTGGGCGCTGATTTTCCAGAACAGGTTGATCAACCCGTTGGCAACGTTTGCCAGCAACCCGCAGATGAGCAGCGCCACAAAGGGGCGCGGGCCCGATGAGCACCAGGAGCGCCAGCCCGATTGCCATAGCCGTCGTCGTAAACATATAGAGTTCATGGCGCTGGTGGCGAATGGAAATATCCTGATCGCTGTAGACTCCCTGACGCAGCCGGATGAGATAGAAGATCATCGTCGGGACAATCTGAACGAGGATGCAGAAAGCGGCCCACCCCAACCCCTCAACCCGGTTCGGAACAGCCAGAAGACCAAGCAGCACAAAGCCAATCATCCCCACCCCGATGGGGTGGAAGACTTGAGAAATCCGATGAGCCAGAAGGTAGCCGCGTCCGGGTTGAACAACTGGTGAGATAGCCTCCGCCGTTAATTCATGTTGCTGCATGACACACGCTCCTCTTTTTTCTCTTGAAAAGCCAATTCCTTGCCTTGCTCACTGAACGCCGTTCCGCCGCTCTGGAGCGGCTCATCATTCGCCACTGGCGTCATAGACCTGTCGGTAGCAGTCCTGCAACGACCGGGCCGACGGTTCCCACCGGAAGCGCTGGGCCTGCTGCGGCCCGCCCGGCGCAACCGCTCGTGGTCTCTCTGGGCTTGCAGCATACCAGCAGCGATAGCCTCACTGGCGTGGGGGTT
>JAAUSY010000294.1 GCA_012032475.1 Chloroflexaceae bacterium | reverse complement strand
GGTGAGCCAGATCATGGCACCCAGCATCGCAAAACGTTTGCTGGTCTGGGTGATTGGCACAAGGGTACCAGAAAAACCGACGTTTGTCAATGGTTCGCTATGGAGTGGGGGAATGGTTTTTAACACTCCCGAATCATCGGAATCTCATCGCAGCGGTCCTTCTTGAAACAGATATCACAATCCTGCCAGATTTTATGGTGCAGGTAGGTCTTGGGGATTTCGCGGAAGCCCAGGCGGCTAAAGAAGCCCGGCTGGAGCGTGAGCGTACACACATTCGCAATCCCCAGGCTGCACGCCTCCTGAACGAGCGATTCAACCAGCTGCCGACCCAGAGAACGCCCCTGAAAATCGGGATGGACCACCATACTGATGACCTCGGCCAAGTCGCGCCAGATAATCTTGAGCGCGGCACACCCGACCACTTCGCCGCCAGCTTCGGCCACGTGGAACTCGCGCACCCGGTGGTAGAGATGGTCCATCGCCCTGGGCAGCATATCGCCGCGGGCCGCGTAATAGTTAATCAGTTCGTACAACCGCGGAACATCGTCTACCCGCCCCCGCCGGATATGCACCGCGGCATCCGGCGGAACCTGCAAGCGGGGGAGTTCTGCCGGTGGATGGTACCAGGCCATAGATTGCTCATTCATCGGGAATATCATCCTCCATCATTTCAGGCGTGAGCGCAGGTCACGAAACGACCTCCCAATCCTCATACGTCAAGGAAGTAGTTCATATTCACCCTGGGGTCCACGCACAAACGTGGGATCATCTATCGCCCCAATGAACTGCAACAGGTTATTGGGTGCTGCCGGGCCATTCCGGCGCGGGTGAAATGTGACCACCACATCCAGCTCAACTTCAGCCATCCCTATCGGTACTTCCAGCTTCAAGATACCATCAGCTCCAACGTGTACCTGGAAGGTCATCGTTTGCATCAGCAGGTTCGCCCTTTCTGCCTTACCGTTCCTGACACTCCGTTTCGCGGGTTTCGTCTGCTGCGTCTGCTGCGTCTGCCGGTCCCAAGCGCTGCCGCCAACGAGCGATCTGTTCGGTCACGCGCTGCGGCGCAGTCCCGCCATAGCTGTTCTTCTGGGCCGCGCTCCGGGCCACATCAAAGACGGCCCGGAGCGACTCGTCCAGGTCCGGGTGCGCCGCCTGATACTCCTCCAGTGGGAGCGCATGCAACCCCACGCGCCGTTCGAGCGACCGCCGCACCAGGCGACCCACCATGCCGTGCGCCTCGCGGAATGGCACTCCCCGGCGCACCAGTTCGTCGGCCAGGTCCGTCGCCAGCATGGCATCATCCAGCGCGGCCGCCATCCGCTCTGGGTTAACCTGCATCGTCGCCACCGCTGCGGCTGCCACGCGCAACCCCAGGTCGAGCGTATCAACGCTGTCGAACAGTGGCTCCTTGTCTTCCTGCATATCTTTGTTATAGGCCAGCGGCAAGCCCTTGAGCGCAACGAGGAGCGTCACCAGGTTGCCCATCAGCCGCCCGCTCTTCCCCCGCAGCAACTCCATACTGTCGGGGTTCTTCTTCTGTGGCATCAGGCTGGAGCCGGTGCTATAGGCATCCGAAAGCTCGACAAAGCCGAATTCGCTGCTGCTGAAGAGGATGATGTCCTCCGCCAGGCGGCTCAGATGCACACCGATGAGTGAGCAACCAAACAGCACCTCGGCCACAAAGTCGCGGTCTGACACGGCATCGAGCGAGTTGCCGGCCAGCGCTTCGAAGCCGGGCAGCGAAGCCCGCAGCGCCTCGCGGTCAATGCCCAGGCTGTTGCCAGCCAGCGCCCCCGCCCCAAGCGGCAGCGTGCGAATGCGCCCGGCGGCATCGCACAACCGCGCCCGGTCGCGCTCAAGCATTTCAACGTAGGCCAGGCACCAGTGCCCGAAGGTCACCGGCTGCGCCCGCTGAAGGTGCGTGTAGCCCGGCATCAGGGTGTGGGCGTGCTGGCTGGCCTGGCTGAGCAACGCCCCCTGGAGATGGGACAGGCGCACGTCAAGCGACTGCACCGCTTCGATGCAGAAGAGCCGCAGGTCGGTGGCAACCTGGTCATTGCGCGAGCGGCCCGTGTGGAGCTTCTGCGCGACCGGGCCAACCAGTTCGCCCAGGCGGCGTTCTACTGCCGTGTGAATGTCTTCGTCGCCCGGCTGTGGCTCGAAGCGGTGTTCGGCAAATTCGCTCCGCACCTGCTCAAGCCCCTGCACCAGGTGCGTGTGTTCGGCCTCGGTGATGAGGTTGGCCCGCGCCAGGGCCCCGGCCCAGGCGATGCTGCCGGTGATATCGGCGTCGGCAAGGCGGCAATCGAACCGAAAACTATCGTTGAACGCGGACATCTCGGCAGCCGTCGGAGCCGCGAAGCGCCCGCCCCAGAGCTTGTGAGCATGGTCAGACACGGTCATAGTGTTATCTCTCTCACCCATTTGTTCGTTAATAGAATCCCATGGGGTTGTCCGTCTATCCCAGACTGCCCGCTGCCCCGCCGCGATCCAGGCGCAAACCTGCTCATGGGACAAACCCAGGAGAAGTTCCCAGAAACGGAGCTGGCGCGGACTCAAACCCCGCCCGTCGTGACGCTCAATCCACTCTCGCAGGCTTGCGTCTCCCACCTGGGAACGCAGCCAGGTTACGGCATCCCACGTTCCGGAGGTCAGGACACGCCCGATAATCAAGTCCCGGTCATCTTCCCAGGTCAGATCTTCTGCGTCATACTCCCAGAAGAGGGACTGAAGCCAATGGGGGAGCCTGGTTGCATCATGGTCGCCATCACTTCTGGTTGATCTGCCACTATCGTTATCATCATCATTATTACTATCGTTGAACGCGGATATCTCGGCAGCCGTCGGAGCCGCGAAGCGCCCGCCCCAGAGCTTGTGGGACTTGTGAGCATGGTCAGACACGGGATGATTCCTCCAGAAAGCACCCAGCTACCGCCGAAACAGCGTTTCGACGGCGATGGCAAAACCAGCCAGCACCCCTTCACCAACCAGGGTATCCCCCTCAGCCAGCTCTTGCGCCTCGGTCGCGGAGCGGTAGACCAGCACCGTGCGTTTTCGGGGATTGACGACCCACACCCGCTGCACGTCAATGGAGAAGTATTCGGCAACCTTCTTCTGCACTTCCGCCCACTGGTCTCTGGGAGAAAGCACTTCCACCACCAGTTCCGGGGCTACCCCGAAGTATCCCTGCGGCGGCCCATCCGGGAGGCGTTGCTTCGAGAAAAAGGCGATATCCATGCCTCGGACGGTATCGGGGTTGCGCTGGATGTATACCCCTGCCTCGCCGCCAATGACCCACCCCAGGTTGTGCTGTTCAACAAAATGAAACAGCATCGCCCCAGGGAAATTTCAATCCTGCCGTGTTCGCCGCCCGGTGGCGTCATCGGAACAATCCTCCCGTCAATCAATTCGCACGGGCCT
>JAAUSY010000104.1 GCA_012032475.1 Chloroflexaceae bacterium | reverse complement strand
TCGTGCGGGCGTTCTGTAGCGCGGATGGCGGCAGCGGCCGACCTCTCCTCCGGCATATTTTCCCGACGGGTGCTGGTTTCGCCTTCGGCTCCGGGGGCGCTGGTTTCGCCTTCGGAGGAGGCGGTGGGGTCTCGTCTGCTCCAGCAGATGGGGCCGGAGCAAGTGCTTCTGGTGCTCCCCCTTCGGGGGCGGCCCCGGTTCCTCCTGCTCCTTCCCCCTCTTCGCGGGCTTTGCGTTCGGCGGCTTTCTGAGCGCGGATGGCAGCAAGCCGGGCCGCCTTCTCATCTACGGGCGATAATGGGGGCGAAGAAGGAGCGGCGCTTGCCGCGGCAGCCGGGGAAGGGGGTTCCGTTCCGTCTTCTGCGGCGGCCCCGGTTTCTGCTCCCTCTGCGGTTGCTTTTTGCGCAGCCTTCTTTGCCCGGATAGCCGCCAGCTTTGCGGCCTTGTCCTGAACCTGGGGACCATCTACCTCTGCCCCCACTTCTGCCTCACCAGCCGGGGCCGGGGGCGGCGGCAGAACGACCTTGCCCGCTTCTATCGCCTGGGGCGCGATGCCCAGAGAGCCGACCCGACGCTTCTGGTTGCCCTCCAGTTTCTTATAGGCGTTGTCCTTGACCTGCTCCCAGAGATTGGGAGCCATCGCCTGATAGTAGGAAACCGGGCGCAGAAGCTCCCGCTTCCGCACCGTCAGCGATGGGTGGTCGTGGGTCGAAAGTTCATAGGCGCGGTCCATCTTGATGGCCTCAAACGGGCACACTTCGTGGCACAACCCGCACCCCATACAGGCGTCATACTCAATGATGAACTCCGACACCGCCGGGACAGGCTTGCCGGTCTCCGGGTGCTTCGCCTGCTGCATATGGATGACCTGCGGCGGGCAGATGCGTTCGCACTGAAAGCAGGACGTACAGAATTCCTGCCCGGTCTCATCATCATAGAGCAGAATCGGCACATTGCGGTAGGCTTCCGCAATCTGAATGCGCTGTTCGGGATATTCAACGGTGAACGTGCCGGCAATCTGGTCGAACTGCGTCAAACGCTGGGTCCACGACTTGCCCCAGTGGTGCCAGACAACCGCCAACCCTGCGAGCAACCCCTGCCCGGCGCGGAGCTTTTTTTGCTCCTGACGGACCTCAAGAACCTTCCCTCGTGATATCGTCGGTGCCATACGCTTCACCTTCATAGAAACTTACGCCAGCTTCCAGCGAACTGGCCTCATCGGTCTACCTCACCGAGCACAATATCAATGCTCCCCAGAATAGCCACCACGTCGGCCACCTTGTAGCCGCGGCAGATATCGCGCAGCGGCGTGAGGTTGATGAGCGAGGGGGCCCGCACTTTGTAGCGGTAGGGATAATCGCTGCCGTCGCTCACCAGGTAGAAACCCAGTTCGCCCTTGGGCGATTCAATGCGGGCGTAGGCATCGCCCACTGGCGGCTTGAGTGCTGGCCGCGCTTTGGGGTTGATGTGCCCCCCTTCAGCGTCCGGCAGTTGCTCAAGCGCCTGCTCCAGGATACGGTAGCTCTGGCGCATCTCCTCCATTCGCACCAGGTAGCGGTCATACACATCTCCAACGCCCCCCACCGGCACATCGAAGTCGAAGCGGTCATAGATGCTGTATGGCTCGGCCTTGCGGATGTCGTAAGGGATACCGCTGGCCCGCAGCATCGGACCCGACACGCTATACGAAATCGCTACCTCTTTGGGGAGCACGCCGACGTTTTTGGCGCGGGTCAACACAATCTCATTTTCCGTGAGCAACCGCTCAAGCTCAGCGATGTAGGCCGGCATCACACTCATCAGCTTCCGAAGCTGCGGCAAGAAGTCGGGGTGCAGGTCGCGCACGACCCCCCCGAAGCGGAAATAGTTGCACATCATCCGCGACCCGCTGACCATCTCGAACAGGTCGAGAATTTTTTCCCGCTCGCGGATGCCAAACGCCAGCGGGGTCTGCCACGCGCCCATATCGTTGAGCATAAATCCGACCGCGCTGGCGTGGTTGAGGATGCGGGTCAACTCGACCATGATGACGCGGAGGTATTCGGCCCGCTCCGGCACCTCAATCCCGGCCAGCTTTTCGACCGCCAGCGCATAGGCGTGGTTATTCGCCATGGAGTTGAAATAGTCCAGCCGGTCGGTGTAGGGCATGTTCATCAGGTACGTATTGCGTTCTGCAATTTGTTCGTGGTTGCGGTGCAGGTAGCCAAAGAAGGGAACCAGGTCTACCAGCGTTTCCCCGTCCACCGTGACCAGCATCCGAAAAACCCCGTGGGTTGACGGGTGCTGCGGGCCAATATTGATTTGGAGTTCCTGGGTTTTCAGCATAGCTTCCGTTCCAACTCAACAACACTCGCTTCTCGCGCTCAACTCCCGGCCAATGTGAGATACTTGTCGCCCTGGCGGGGGAAGTCCTTTCGCATCGGGTGGCCTTCAAACTCCTCCCACAGATAGAGCCGCCGCAGGTCGGGGTGGCCCTGAAAGGTGATACCAAAGAGGTCATACCCTTCCCGCTCGTGGAAATTGGCCCCCGGCCAGGTGGGCGTGAGCGAAGGCACCACCGGCTGCCCCCGTGGGACCCGCACCTTCACCACCAGGTCGCCGCCCCCATCCAGGTGATAGAAACGGTAGACCAGTTCGAAGAGGTCATCGGCCAGGTAGTCTACGACCGCAATATCAGAAAGATATTCGTAGCCGAGCGTGTCACGCAGGTAGTGGGCTACCTCAGTCAGCCGCTCTGCCACCACTACGGTGTCACCCGTCGTCAGAAAGTCGGGCTTTTCTTTGCCCTTCGCTTTCTTCTCTGGTTCCTTGCCTTCGGCTCCGGGTTCCGGAGGTGGGGGGGGAAGGGGGAGCACCCCGGCCCCTGGAAGATCACGTTGTAGGTGTTCGCGCAGTTCTTCGGCGCTCGATAATACCGGCATCGGTTCTCCTCAACTCCTGCTCATCACTACTTGCTCTTCTGTCCCTTCAAGTCATCGGCGGCAATTTCGGGGCAACCCCGGCGGCCTTGCGTTCGCTCTCCAATTCCACCGTCGGGTCAATAATGGGGAACATCCGCTCCACCTGCGGGTGTTCAATCTGCCCGCTCTTGTGTTCGCCCTGCGGCGGCGAGGTATAGGGGCTGACCAGCGGCAACCCACCCACCGGGTCGGCCAGTTTCCCCCCCAGTTCCAGCCTCGCGGCCCATAGGCCGGGACCGGAAAGTCGGTGGTCTGGGGGCGCTCCCCCTTGCCATACCAGCGCACCTTGCCGAGCTTCTGCGCGTCAATCTGCTCCTGGAGCACCATCAGCGCGTGCAGCAGCGCTTCCGGGCGCGGCGGGCACCCCGGCACATACACATCCACCGGGACGAACAGGTCAACCCCCCGCAGCACGTTGTAGCCATCGCGGAAGGGCCCGCCGGAGGTGGCGCAGGCTCCCATCGAAATCACGTAGCGCGGTTCGGCCATCTGGTTGTAGAGCCGCACCACCTGGGGAGCCATCTTCTTGGTCACCGTGCCGGCCACAATCATCACATCGGCCTGGCGCGGGGTGGCCCGAAAAAGCTCGGCCCCGAAGCGAGACACGTCGTAGCGGCTCAACCCCCACGCCATCATCTCAATGGCGCAGCAGGCCAGACCAAACGACATCGGCCAGATAGACGACCGCCGCCCCCAGTTGTAGAGGCGGTTGACCGTGGAAAGGAAAACCCCCTGTTTTTCAAGGTCCAGTTGTGCTTCCTGGCCTCCATCATGCTCTGTCATTGCTCTTCACCCCCTACCTGATTCCTTGCACCCTGCGCGGTCACAACGTATGTTTCGCCTCAGCTCCGGACCTGGACCCGGACCTAGACCCATTGCAGCGCCCCCTTGCGCCATTCATAGATCAACCCGTAGACCAGGATGAACAGGAAGACCAGCATCGCCACCAGCGCCAGCAGGCCAAGCTGGTTGAACGCAGCAGCCAGGGATAGAGCAACACCACCTCGACATCGAAGACGACGAA
This sequence comes from Chloroflexaceae bacterium, assembly GCA_012032475.1. Taxonomy (GTDB): domain Bacteria; phylum Chloroflexota; class Chloroflexia; order Chloroflexales; family Chloroflexaceae; genus JAAUSY01. Next base: position 12,369 of record JAAUSY010000104.1, on the reverse strand, counting down.
TATCAGGGCATAGAGGTAGTATTGGATCTTGAACTGCACCCAGATATCGCCTTCGGCTTGCAGGCCACATTCGTAGGTTTCTTGTTTGATGGGGGTTGGACGGTGGGGGCGGAGGAGGCGAGACAGCACCAGCACGACTGCTGGCATGATCAGCGAGAACACCACGAAAATCCCAATAAAACCATAGGTTGTCACGTCACACTCTCGTTATAGCTCTACACCCATCACCCGGCTCACGGGTGACGGCGGACCAGGGAAACGCCAGTTCTTTCGTCTGGATGACACGGCAAAGTATAGCATACGTTCAGAGGATTGCCAACCCTGGTTGCCATAATGCCAGAAGAGCGGACAGGCTCCTGGAGCCAGCATACACCCTCCTGCCGAGATCTCGTATAATCAAGGGGTGCTCAATCTTGTTTCATATTAACAAATTAGCAAAACAGAAAGGTCCTCTGTGAACATCGAGAAACTGTTGACCATCTTCCTGGTGGGGATGGCGGCCCAACTGGTAGATGGCACGCTTGGGATGGGATACGGGGTTACCTCATCAACCCTGCTGATATCGCTCGGTATCTACCCGGCGCTGGTGAGCGCCAGCGTCCACATGGCCGAAGTCGTGACGAGCCTCGTTTCCGGGGCCGCACATCTGCGCCTGGGCAACACCCACCGCGACCTGTGGGTGCCGCTGGCGCTGGCCGGGATGGTTGGCGGGGTGTTTGGGGCAGTCGGGTTGGTGACACTCCCCCTCCAACCCATCCGCATAATCGTCGGGGTCGTGTTGCTGGCAATGGGAGCGGTCATCGTGTACCGCTTCATTGGGCGAAGAAGCCGTTCACTGGAGTCGGTCGAGCGCCTCTATCGGGCCGAGAATAGCTATTCGCGGTACAAACTGGTCGGCCTGGGGCTGTTTGCAGCCTGCATTGATGCGCTGGGCGGCGGCGGGTGGGGTCCCATCTGCACTCCGAGCCTGGTCGTCACCGGCTCCAACCCCCGTTCGGCGGTCGGGTCGGTCAACCTGGCCGAGTTCTTTGTCACCGTAGCCATTACCATCACCTTCATCATCCTGGTCGGGTTTGAGGCGTTTCGGTGGGATATCGTCCTGGTGCTGATTCTGGCCGGGTTGGTGTCAGCGCCGCTTTCGGCCTGGCTCTGCCGGCGGATGCCTCAGCAGTGGTTGGGCATCCTGATCGGGTTATTGATTATTATCCTGAGCGTCAGGACGATAGTGCTGGCCCTGGTTTCATAGAGGGTACCAGAACCTGGTTGAATGGTTCACGTTCGATGCACTCGCGAAGCGCGAGCGAAACAGGAGGGGGCGGGAATGGGGCAGCCAGCGCCGACGTATTCACCCCGATGGGGCATCACATCACGTTATGGGTCATTTATGGGCTTCGTCCGGTATCTGGCTTTGCAACTGGCGCAATCGGTGCTCCAACTCCCGCGCCCGCTCCTCAGCAGCCAGGCGAGCCGCCTGTTCCTCCGCGTAATCCCGGACTTCTCGCCCGTGCTCATCGAAACACACCACCTCCGTCCCTCTCGTTCCAATCCACAGATGGACGGGCGGCACCCACAACCACCCCCGCTCGTTCAAGGGCAGCAACTCGTAGCCATCTCCGGTCAACTCATACCCGACGAAGGGAGGAGCTTTGCCCTTGCCCCACCGGGCCACGTCCACCACGATGTAGAGCGGAACACCCGCCCAGGCATAGTGGCGAAATTTGGTTCTGGTGTAGTCAGGCTGTTCCGACGCGACATCCAGGTGGCGCGTGTTGGGCGAGGTCACTTCGATGACCAGCAGCGCGTGCCCCCCGCTGGCCTTCAGGTCAAAGGTCCCTTCCTGGGGCCGCTCCCGGACCCCCGCAAAGACGGCCAGGTCGGGCGCGTGGTGCTTGAGACCCGGCACCCCCCACTCCACCCCGACATTGTTCAGCACCAGGCCGCCAGGGACGTGCTGCATGCGGGACTACAGAACGGTCAGGAGGTAGTGACAGATACTTTGATGGATATGACTTTTCAAGACGTAATCTCCCATCTGGGGATGCAAGACATCCTCTTCGGTGAGGGGCACCCATTCCCACTCATCGCGGCCATTCGAGACCCGGCAGACATAGCGCCAGCCATAGCGAAAACGGTCGTTCCAATCTTCCAGTTCACCGTTGCCCCCCACAGTGGGAACGCTTTCCGCCAGTTCAGGGATTGGGTTTGGCCTGGTCATTGGCACACCTCCCGTCGTTCCTGCGTGCTTTCCTGGGAACGCACCATCATCTGTCGCTGGTATTATACCGCCTCGTTGCGCTTGATATGCTCGTACAGTTCGGTGGTCTCTGGCAGCGGCTCCATCCCCAGGTCGTCGTGGAGCGCCTGCACACAGCGGCTATAGCTGCGCAGTGCCTGCGAGCGGCTCCCGCTCCGCGCATAGGTCGCCATCAAAATCTGGTAGGCTTCTTCATAGCATCGGTCTCGACGGAGCACCCGCTCGCACACATACACCGCCTGCTGCGTATCGCCCTTCGTAAGCAGCATCCGCGCCAGCGTGGTGGCCGTCGCCAGGTAGCGGGCCAGCAACCGTTCGCGCTCCTCAAGCGTCCACGAGTCATACAGCGACTCGGCCAGGTAATCGCCGGTATAGAGGTCCACCGCAACCTGGAAGTTCCGCAGCACGATATCCGGTTCTCCCTGGGGAACATTGGTCGTGCGCAATTCAAACTCATCTACATCAATCCAGCAGCCATAGGAAGGCGCAAAGCTGTAGGCCAACCCCTGCCGCCGCACAAAGAACGGCGTGGTCCGCGGGGGGCGGAACGGCTCCAGCGCCGTATTCAGCGCATTGAGCGTGACCTTAAACTGCCGCTCGGCGGCCTCCAGATCACTGTCCGGCCAGAGCCACGAACAAATCTGCTCTCGCTGGAGCCACTGCCCGCGATAGGTCAGCAGCAACTGCAACAACTGGCGGGCCTTCTCGCGCTGCCACTCACGCGCCTGAATTTCGCTCGCCCCGCGCCAGACCCGAAACGTCCCAAGCATCTGTATCCGCAGCGTATAGCCCGGATGGTAGCTCACTACCGTATCGTCAGTCGCCACTGTGGGGAACGCCTGGCGCAACAACTGCTGGGCCAACAATTTCGTCGCCGGGTGAGCACGTCCCCGCAGCAGCAGCGGAATCAGCATTGCCATATCGCGCGGGCCAAAGAGCGTCTGGGAGGTGAGCAACCCCTCATACCCATACTTCTGGGTCAGTTCGAGCAGGTGCGCCACATACTGGTCCACCTCCTTCTCATGCCCGGTATGGAGATACCAGAGTGCTCGCCACAACGAAACCATCGCCTGACCATAGGTATCGCTGCCGCGGACAAAGCGCTGATAGGCCTGCTGGAGCCACTCCGTCGCCCGCTCATCGCCAGCCGCCACCGCCGCACTCCCTAGTGCCAACCAGGTCATCCCGGCAATCCACTCATCGCCGGTGCTCTCAGCCACCTCCAACCCCTCACGCGCCACCGCCTCTGCCGCCACCAAGTCGCCGCTGTGCCCATAGAGCAGCGCCAACCCCATACACCCCTCAACCTTCGTTCGGGTCACCCCGAACTCCTCAATCAGCGCCATCGCCTGATGGTAGTGCTGCTTTGCGGCCTCCGCGCCAATGGGCGTAATGACCTGGTGCGCGTGCCCCACTCGCATATGAGCAATGGCCTCCGTCAGGCGCGACCCGCCCTGGAGCGCTTCGAGCAACCCCCGCAGCGCCATCGCAAACGCCCGCGCCCCATTCCCAAGCATCGCATAGATGAGCGCCAGCAGCAACAGCGGCTCACGGTGGGCCAGGGTCGTGGGGCCCTTCTGCTGGATGGACGGGGCCCCCACCCCCAGTTGTGCTTCGAGCAGGTGGCGGGATTCGTTCAGGCGGCCACTGCGCAGCAGCAGCCGGGGAGGAAGCGTCGGCAGCAGCGAAAGCGTATCCGTCATCGCCTGGGTTGTCTCGTCCTTGCCGGCCTCCGCGGCAACCCCGGCTTCCCCGGCGGCTCCCTGGCGGCTCTCGCGGACCAGGTGGCGAGCACTGGTTTCCAGATAAAACGCCACATCAGCTCGCCCGCGATTGGTCCAGTTCTCGGCCTGGAGCAACAAAATCTCCGCCCGTTCGATGTGGCGGTCCTTCGGGAGCAGCTTGAGCGCCTGCTTGAGCAGGGCCTCTGCCGGGGCCGGCTGCACCGTATCCAGATACACTTCGGCGCGTCCTCGGAGCGTGCGGGCCTGCCCCTCCAGGTCGCCCTGCTGACGGAAAGCCTCCTCAGCCCGGCGATAAATCTCTAGCGCCTGGTCGAACCGATCCAGCCTGTGGCAGCACCCGGCCCGGACTTCCAGGAGCACCGGGCGCTGCTGCTGGCTTGCTGGCAACAAATCGAGCCACGACAGCAGCGTGGCCGCCCGCCCCTGCCGGAGCCATTCCGCCGCAACCTGTTCCAGCACCCTGGCGGCCTGCGCCTCCTCGCCCATCGCCATCCAGTGATACACCACCCCCTCATAATCCTCCTGCTGCTGATAGTAGCCGGCGGCCTGCCGGTGGTGCTCGCGCCAGTCGGCCAGTCGCTCGCGCTCCAGGTATTCCAGGAACGACTTGAACAACGGCTGGTAGGCAAACCGGCCCGGTTGCAGGGGATGGAGAAACAGGCACCGCCGTTCGACCCATTCCTGACAGGACGCCACCGGCGCCAACCCCGGCAGCGCCTGGCACACTTCCTGGTCTACCCAGCGCAACCCTGCGGTCCGCAGCAAAAACGTCTGGATATCGGGGGGTTGCTCGTCAAACACCTGTCGGGTAAGATATTCCGCCAGCGAGGGGATCAGCGACAGAATACGCTTGCACGAGGAGAAGGGGTAGGATGTGTGCGGCAGCGGGGGCGCAGGCTCCAACACCTCCTGAGCCACCGTTTGCCCTTCGTTGGTCGCCACATACTGGCCGGACGCCAGCAGTTGGAGCACCAGCGGCCACCCGCGACAAATCGTCGTAACCCTGGCCCCATCCAGGCGAGGGGTATGTTCGTAGAGGTCAAAGAGCGCGTTCGTCTCTTCACTCGTCAGCGCCAGGTCTTGCTGATCGACCTGGAGCACCTCGCCGCGAGCCAGCACAATCGGCAGCATCTCAAGCTGCGGTCGGTAGCGCGTGGAAAGCACGACGTGCAGCTGCCGGGGCTGGATACCAATCATCCGCTCGATGATATCGCGCACCTCCGGCTGCTGGTCAACCTGGTGATAGTCGTCCAGAATGAGCAGGGTATCTTCAAGCAGGGCCGCCGCCAGTTCGTTCACCAGCGTGTCGAGGATGGCTCTGGGCGACAGCCCGGTCGCCGCCCCCCCCTCACGCCCGGTGGCGGTGCCTGAAATCACCCGCCGACAGGCCACATCGTCAATCAGTTCCGCGACCCGACAGGCGGCAACGAGGTGGTAGACCACTGAAAGCGGATCGTCGTCGGCCACCATCCGGCACCACACCGTAGGGAACCTATCGCGCCCGGCAAAATCCGCCAGCGCCACCGTCTTGCCGCTCCCGGCCGGTGCCACCACCAGCGTCAGCGGAAAATCTGCCGCTCCCCTGAGCAGCGTCTCAACCCGCTCCCGATGGAGCATGCGAGTAGGTTGGCGGGGAGGCGAAAGCCGCGTGGTCAGCAGGCTTTCGCCTTGCCGGGTTCGGGTTTGTTGAATGAACTCGCTCGTAACTCGTGTGCCTACCATCTTCGTAGAAGCCAGTGTGCAGAAAGGATATCACCAATGGTTGATATACAGGATCAGGTTCACGAACAGTTCATCAATGCGCATGAACTGGCGGTGCGGTCGGTTCGCGCCTGGAACGAACTGCTCATGATCAGCGCGGATATGGCGTTTGACGTGGTTCTGAAAAATTGGAACTACAATCGGAGCCTGCGCAGTTCGACCGAACAGGCCGTGGAGAATGCCATCAAAACCCAACAAAATCTCACCAGTGAGATGATGCAGGTCTGGCAAGGCTATACCTCGAACGTTCAGGAAGTTTTTGGCCGGGCGGTTGATGGAAAAACTCCTCGCTGCTAGCATCGCTTCCAGGCCCCTGGACATCCAGACCCCCGGAAACCCGGACATCGCCATCGCTACTGGTATCATACCGTACTTTGGGCAAATTGTGAACGCGTTTGCCGGCCTTTCTCCCCAGCGAAGCGGTCAACCCAGAAAGGGGCCTCGCAAACAAGTGCGGGGCACGGGCAATCAACCCCTGCCCTTCCCCGCAGTTCCCACGACGATGATACGCTCCAGGGAGCAGCCTTCCACGGATTTCGAACCCGCGGAAGGCCCCGGCCTTGCCTCAAAAACTTCACGCGCTGCGCGACTTACATGCGCTCGAAGATAGCGGCAATCCCCTGGCCGCCCCCGATGCACATGGTTGCCAGGCCATAGCGGCCCCCCATGCGCTGAAGCTCGTAGACAGTCTTCACTGCCAGAATGGTGCCCGTCGCCCCAATCGGGTGACCAAGCGAAATACCGCTCCCGTTGGGGTTGGGGCGGTCCTCGGCCACTTCCAGTTCGCGCATCACCCCCAACGCCTGAGCGGCAAACGCCTCGTTCAACTCGATCAGGTCCATATCATCCAGTGACAGCCCGGCCCGCTCCAGCACCGTGCGTACCGCCGGAACCGGCCCCATCCCCATCACCGTGTGGTCAACCCCGGCGTGCGCATAGGCCACCAGGCGAGCCATCGGCTTGAGGCCACGCCGTTCGGCCTCGCCCCGCTCCATCAGCACCACCGCAGCTGCCGCGTCGTTAATCCCGGAGGCGTTGCCGGCGGTCACGGTGCCATCCTTCTTAAACACCGGGCGGAGCTTGGCGAGCGCTTCCAGGCTGGCGTCGCGACGGACGAACTCGTCCGTATCAAAAAGTTGGGTGTCCTTCTTCACCTTGATTTCAATGGGAAGAATCTGGTCTTTGAATATCCCGCTTTCAATGGCCTTCGTCGCCCGCTGGTGGCTCGAAAGCGCCAGCCGGTCCTGGTCTTCGCGGCTAATGCCATACCGTTCGGCAATATTCTCTGCCGTAATCCCCATATGATACTTCTCGAAGGGGTCGGTCAGCGCTCCGACCATGGCGTCAATGGCCGACCCATCGTTCATGCGCTGCCCCCACCGCAACCCCGGCATCCAGTATTGCCCGCGGCTCATACACTCGGCCCCACCGCCGATACCCGTCGTGATATCGCCAAGCAGGATGCGTTGGGCAATCGTGACTACCGCTTCCATCCCGCTGCCGCACAGCCGGTTGAGCGTCAGGCCCGGTGTTGTTTCGGGCAACCCCGCCTTAATGACGGCAACCCGCCCCAGGTAATGGTCAGCGGGTTCGGTGTGGATCACGTTGCCGAATGCCACATGCTCGATATCGCGCGGCTCAAGCCCGGCACGGCTCACCGCCTCGCGGGTCACGGTCGCGGCCAGGTCGGTGGGGGACTGGTCTTTCAGGCTCCCACCATAGCTCCCAATTGCGGTTCGCACACCACTGAGTACTACCACTTCCCGTCCATTATGATTCATTACGTAGCCCTCCTTTGCGCTCTTGATCAATTCATCTCATCAGTTTATCGTGCAAGATTCCGGTTTCTTCTCGGCCTACGAAGCATTCTCAGACCCGCCAGACCCCGCACGTTCTGGCAATTCGCCCCGGCTCCCTTCGGCGGGGTTTTCCCGGCCAGGGAAAAAGTTCTGCATCATCTCCGACTGCGTCTTGAGCATACTATCGAGCATCGTTCCCCACAGGTCCATCACTTTGCGCGTTTCTTCCTGGGCATCTTGCAGATTCATCGAGCCAGTCACCTTGCGGGCCTTCTCGCATTCCTCAAGCCGCAGACGCAGGTTCTCGTGTCGTTCCAGCAATTCCAGGTAGCGATGGCGCGGAACCACGCCCATCAGCTTCCACCACTGCTCAAGCCACTCGCCAAACAGCTCCGTCTGGGCCGGGGTGTTCACTCCGGCGGGCAGAAACTGGGTCATCCAGCGGCTCAAATCGGTCATGCTCGTGGTGCTGCTGGTCAGGGCCCGAACGGCCTCCTGGGCATAGCCACTCCCGCGCATGGCTTCGGACATCAGGCGAAACCAGGCTTCTCCCAGGTTTTGTGTCGTCATAATCTTCCCCCTCAAACCTCATAACCGGCAACCAGTCTCTGGCCCACGACCGCAGGGGAGTGGACAAACGGACGAACCGAACCGCCCCCCGTGCTATCGGGCGGTTCTTCTTCCCGCTCATCGGCATATGCCAGCGACCGGCTGCCAACGGAACTCATACGTTGTACGCTGGTCGCTACGCACGAGCCTTCAGCCATTCGGCGATGGCCGGGGCCAACCCTTCTTGCGCCTTGCGGCTGACATACATCCCGATATGCCCAACCGGCCAGGGGCTTTCGGTGTAGTCTTTGCTGCCGACATACTTTTGCAGCGCCTGCGACGACGGCGGCGGAACCAGGTGGTCCTTCTCGGCAAAGACGTTCAGCACCGGCATCGTCACATTCGACAGGTTCACCCGCCGGTCGCCAATCATCAGGTCGCCCTTGATCAGGCGGTTGTCCTGGAAGAAGTCGCGCACAAACTGGAGGTATGCCTCGCCTGCCAGGTCCGGGCTGTCAAAAATCCATTCCTCCATGCGCAGGAAGTTGAGCAACTGGGCCTCGTCCTCGACGATATCTATCATATCAACGTACTTCTGGATCATCAGCGCAAAGGGTTGCAGCATCAGGAACCCGAAGTTCATCAGGTCGCCGGAGATGTTGCCCATCGCCTTGACCATCAGGGCGGCGTCCAGGTTGCTCCCCCAGTGGGGGATGAGGCCGGGCTTCTTCCCCTGGGCGTGGAAGTCCACCGGGGCAACCATCACCACCAGGTTCTTGATTTTCTCCGTATAGATGGATGCATAACACAGGCTCATCGAACCTCCCTGGCAGATGCCGAGCAGGTTGATCTGGTCCAGGCCGTGCTGCTCGCGGATGAAATCAACGCAGTTGTTGATATACCCATTGATGTAGTCATCCAGGGTCAGCCAGCGGTCGGCGCGGCTTGGGTAGCCCCAGTCCATCAGGTAGACGTCCATGCCCAGGTTCACCAGGTTGCGAATCAACGAGCGATTTTCCTGGAGGTCGGCCACGTTCGGGCGGTTGACCAGAGCGTAGCAGATGAGCACCGGTACCTTGAAGAGCTTGCTCTCTTCGACGACGCGCCGGTAGCGGTAGAGCACGAGCTTGTCTTCCTGATAGACGGCTTCTTTGGGCGTTTGCCCAACCTGCACATCCTCATGGGTCAGGTTGCTGAGCGTCTGAACGCCTTTGAGCAGCTTTTGATTCAATTCGGCAACTTCTTGCGCGGCGTCCTCCGGTCGTATCTGAATGGGGACAGGAAACGACTGCATGGGTAAACCTCCTTTCGTATCTTATTTCTCAGTTTTCTCCGCGGTGGGGGATTGAGGCTGCACCGACGGGGCGGGCGGGCAGGCGGGGTGGACTTCTTCGATGAGGATGAGGACGATGAGGCGGCTTTCTTGCCAGTGCCATTCGTGGCCTCGGTTTCCCTGAGCGCTTTCTTCAGGGCTTTGACCTCCCGTCGCAGTTCGTAGATATTGCGGTGCGCCTCATCCATCTCCGTCCGGGTCGGAATGTGGCTATACTTCATCATCTCATCAACGATCTGCTGCTCGTGGATGCGGTACTCCATGTAGGTCCGCACAAAGGCCCCCTGCACCTGGGCATACTTCTCGGAGCGGAAGATTTCGTCGAAGCTCTTGTCGGCCGCGCCGGTCCACAACTTGACCAGGTCGCGGATACTCTGAATGGGCTTGCCCTGCTCGGCGAGGGTCATCATCTCGCGGAGCACCTGCTCATGCACCCCGGACCAGGCGTCGGCCATGAGCAACTGATACTCGTTCATGGCTTGCACCGCCTGCTGCCAGGAGGCAAAGCCTTTGGCGAGTTTTTCTTCAAGCTCGCGGGTAAAGCCGACGCCCGGCATCCCCGTAATGCTGCCCATCGTCTGGTCATAGGCGTTCCAGTAGAGCCGGGTCAGATCAATCAGTTCGGACCCACCTTCGCCGGCCATCGCTACCCCCAGGTGGCCCGGCGTCTGCTGCCACGACTTCATCCACGGTTGGGCAACGGTCTGAAGGTGGCCCATGTAGAGCCGCCACAGGTCTACCATCCGTTCGATGCCTGCATCATCGTGCCGGCGTTGGGCATCATCTGCTTGCGGAACTCTTCCATGTAGGTGGCAAGCGCCGTCTGCCAGTCTTCTCCGGCGGAGAGCTTCGGCAGCATGAGGTTCCACGCTCTGGTTGTCAGTTCCAGAAACCGCATCACCGCCGCCTGCGTTGCCACAAACTGCCGCGCCACGTTTTTCGAGGCCGGCTCGGCATTGACCGTCAGCGCTTCCAACCCCTGCATGGCGACCTTCTGCCACTGTTCGAAGATGCCCATGCCCACGCCTGAAGAAAAGGCTCCTGGATTGACGATATTCTGGGATGCCTCAAGCCAGCTCTCCCACAATTTCTTCTGCGCATCAGTCCAGACCTTCATCACACTTTCAGTCTGTTCGGTCCAGGTCATTACTTCTTTCCTGCTACTTTCTAGGTGTTCAAATGTACCCGAAGGTACGCTTGGTCCATTTCCGAAATTCCTGCTTCCACCTGCACCGCCTTCTCAAGCGAAGGTCTTACACGCAGTCCACAGGCGTGTTTTCCGTCCCGATGTAGCCACGACCGGGGACGACCAGTTCAGGACACGAACCCTTTTCCATTCGCCTCACGCTGAGCGCTGTTGCCGCTCCAGAACGGCTCTTCACTTCTGGTTCCCTGTTGCCATCAGGGGCGTTGTTGGGGGTCTCCAACCCTCACCCACTCCGACGCGCTCACGCGCTCACGTGCTCAACGGACCCTTGCAGAAAGCAAAAGAGGTGGGGATAATTCGGGTTGTTGCAAGGTTACAAGGACGAACGAAACGAATGGAAAACGGGAACACCAACGGGAACGTCAACGATAACGATACATTACAACTGGATACCCAAATTATACCCCAGAGATCTCAAAATGACAACGCGAACCACGCTGCCCCTCCCCGAAGCCAGATTCAGGCGATGGGGCAGAACGGGCGCAGCGTCCTGCGCCCCCTACGCAGCATCGAACGTTCTCGTCCCTGAATATTACCAGATCACCCGCATCAGGCCGCCGCTGACCTCAAGCACCTGCCCGGTGATGAAGCTGGATTCGTCGGAGGCCAGGAAGAGGTAGGCATAGGCGATATCATCGGGCGTCGCCAGGCGACCAAGCGGGGTCTGCTGTCGGACCTTGTCCAGCACTTCGGGTTTCACCGCGGCAACCATCGGGGTGTCGGTGAAGCCCGGCGCAATCGCATTGGCCCGCACCCCCTTGGAGGCCAGTTCCACGGCCCACGTTTTGGTCATAGCAATCACGCCACCCTTGGTGGCGGCGTAGTTGCTCTGCCCCATATTTCCATACACACCGACAATCGAACTGGCGTTGATAATCGAGCCGCTGCCCTGGTTGCGCATCACCGGGGCGACGGCCTTGCCGCAGAGCCAGACACCCTTCAGATTGACGTTAATCACGCGGTCCCACTGCTCTTCGCTCATCTTGTGCAGCACGGTGTCCGCAGTAATTCCCGCATTGCTGACGAGCACATCAATCCGCCCGGCCCAGTCGGTGGTTGCCTTGACCATGGCATCAACCGAAGCAGCGTCAGCTACGTTGACCTTGACGGCCAGCGCTTCGCCGCCGCTGCTCTGAATTTCCCCGGCAACCTTCCCGGCGGTCTCTTCGTTCATATCGGCCACCACGACCTTGGCTCCCTCGCGGGCAAAGAGCTTTGCGGTTGCCTCACCAATACCCTGTCCCCCACCCGTCACAATCGCGACTTTGTCCTTCAAACGCATGTGATAGCTCCTTTGCTCTATTCAAAAGATTGGCGAGATGAAGCGAGGCGTCTGGATATCGCCATGCCCCCTGCTTCACTCGCTCCGAACGCTCCGAACGCTCCGAACGCTCCGAACGCTCCAAAATGCTCCGACGCTCCGATATCTTCCAAATCTTTTACGACGCTGGTATATATTAGCATAACCTTGCAAAATAAGGAATCAGCAACCGTTCTCCCTGTGCCGCGCTTCCCTGGCGCTGCCGCCGGCCCGGAAGCGCCAGGGAAAGGGCAGGAGAAGCTACCCCCCCGCATGGCAGGGAGAACCAGAAAGAAAGGAGAAGCGGTCGCAGTTTCCAACTCATTCCGAGGGGGTACTTTTCTGTTTCGAGGGGGCGGTTCGGTGAGCGGAAGAGCGGATGACCGCAACTCCTGAAGCCCCTGCAAGACCTGCCCGATGC